>JANMBA010000157.1:0-38971 GCA_031360105.1 Novosphingobium sp. | reverse complement strand
GTCATGGGCCGGGTGCAAAAGGTGCTCGACGCGTGGCATTCCGGGGTGACGCTCTCGGCGGTCGAGGTGCTGCGCGCGGGTCCGCCAGGGCGTTTGGCGGAAACGTTCCAGAAAATCGGCACGGCCAAGGAAGATGCCAGCAAAAACCGTGAGCGCGCCCTGCAATGGCGCGATCAGGTGATCAAGGATGCGGGCAGCGAGGCGGGTGATTTCGAGCAGGCCTATGCTACTTACAAGATTGCCCCCGCCGTGACCCGCCGCAAGATGTACTACGAGATGATGGAGCGCGTGCTGCGCAACAATCCGGTGGTGGTCGGCGGATCGGGCATGCCCGCCACTGCGCCGCCGGGGCCGAGCGGTAAACCGGCCGCTCCGCCGCCCCAGTCCGAATCGCCAGCCCCGCCGCAGGGGGACGGTAAATGACTATGACCCGCAACTTGCGCCGGGCCCGCGCCGGACTGTTCGTGCTGGCCGGGCTGGCGCTGCTGGCCGCATCGAGCGTGGTCATGGTCAGCGAAGGCCAGCAAGCGGTGATCACCCGCTTTGGCAAGCCGCTGAGCGTGATCAACCGTTTTCAGCCCGCCAATGCCCGCGGGCAAAGCGGGACCGCTGGTCCAAGCGGGGCTGGCGCGGTCCTCAAACTGCCGTTTGTTGACCGGGTAATCTGGCTGGAACGAGGCTTGCAAGGCTATTCGCTGGGCGATCAGAAAGTCCATACCGCTGACGGGCAAGTGCTGCTGGTCGATACCGACGTAACCTACCGCATCATCGATCCGGTCCGGTTGGTCGGCTCGCTCGGCAGCGGAGCCAAAGTGAGCGATCAGGTTCGCACGATCCTGCCTTCGCTACTCGCCGAAGAATTGTCGCAGCGCGCCGCCGGGGTGATCAGTACCCCGGGCAGCGGCGGCGCAGGGCGGCAAATTCTCTCGGCGCTCGATGCCAAGCTGCGGACTTACGGGGTTCAGGCGGTCGATCTCCGAATCGGACGCGTGGTCTTGCCCGAAGGCGGCCAGAAACTGGCGTTTGACCGGATGCAGGAACGCCATGCGCGCCAGGCCTGGGAAATTGCCGATGCCAGCGTGCTCGAAGCGCGCCAGACAGTTGCCGAAGCCGACGCCAAGGCGGCCGAAATCATGCAGCGTAGCGCCGGGCAAGACCCCGAGTTTTACGATTACTTCCGCGCGCTGCGCAGCTACGGGACCAACTTTGGCGATCCCGCGCGCAAGGGCGGGACCACTATCGTAATCCCGCCCGACAGCGATTATCTCAAGCACTTCAACGGAAAGTAGTGCGGCTGGTCCAGCTCATTCAATCGCGGTTCAGGCCGCGCGGCGTGAGACCAGCGGCGGGACGCAGACACTTTGGCTAACAGATAGGATCAAATTGGTGCGATACGCTTACGGAGTAACTTCGGCCCTGCTGCTCGGCGGCGCCGCGCTTTCGCTGACCACCGGGTTGCCGGCTGGGGCGCAAGTGGCGCAGAACGACCAGAGCCGGATGCAGGACGTGGTGCCGCGCGTCGGCGCCCCCGCCAGCTTCGCCGATTTGACCGCGCAGCTGCAACCAGCCGTGGTCAACATCACCGTGCGGCAAAAAGTTCAGGTCGATAATCCGCAGGCGGGAACACCCTTTGCCGGAGCGGGTGGCGGCAGCTCGCAACGGGTGGCCGAAGCGCAGGGCTCGGGCTTCATCGTTTCAGCTGACGGCTTTGTCGTCACTAATAACCACGTGATCAGCCTTGATCAGCAAGGCGCCGCCGATGCGGTGATGGTCACCTTGGTCGATGGCACCGAATACAATGCCCGGATTGTCGGACGAGACCCCGATTCGGATATCGCGGTGCTCAAGATCGATGCCAAAGCGGCGCTGCCGTTCGTCCAGTTCGGCCAATCGAGCAAGGCCCGCGCGGGTGACTGGGTGATCGCGATCGGCAATCCGTTTGGGCTTGGCGGCACGGTCACTTCGGGGATTGTCAGCTCAGTCAATCGCAACACCGGGACCGGCGCTTACGATCACTACATCCAGTCCGATGCCTCGATCAACAGCGGCAATTCGGGCGGACCGATGTTCGATATGCGCGGCAATGTCATCGGCATCAACAACTGGATCGTCGCGCCCAATGGCGGCAATATCGGGATCGGCTTTGCCATTCCGGCGGATACGGCCAAGCCAATTGTCGAAAAGTTGATGGCCGGCCAAGCGATCGAGCGCGGTTTTCTGGGGGTTTCGATCCAGCCGGTTACAGACGAAATCGCCGACTCGCTGGGCCTGCCGCACAATCGCGGCGAGTTGGTTCGCGCGGTTCCGCCGGGCATGCCAGGGGCGCTGGCCGGGATCAGACCGGGCGATATCGTGCTCAAGGTCAACGGAGTGGAGATCACACCCGATCGCACGCTCTCAGGCATCGTTGCCGAACTGACCCCCGGCACCCGCATTCCGATCGAGTTGCTGCGCCAAGGCCGTCCCCAAACCCTGACCGCGGTGGTCGTCAAGCGGCCAACCCCGCAGGAAATGGCCAAGAGCTTTGGCGCGCCAACCGCGCCGACCAATCCGTTTACCGCGCCCGAAAAGCAGGGTGAAGGGCTGGCCGGCGACGCGCTCGGCTTGCAGATCCTGGGGATGACCCCGGCGCTGGCCGAGCGGCTGAAGGTGCCGGGCGATACCAAGGGCGTGGTGGTCGCCTCGGTCGACAGCGCCTCGGATGCTGCCAACCGCGGCTTGCAACAAGGCGATATTGTGATCGGAACCAACTTTGCCGCGATCAGCGGGGTCGCTCAGTTCGAAGCCGCGATCAAGGCGGCCAAGGCCGCTGGGCGCCCCAGCATGACGCTCGAAGTGCTCCGCCCCGGCCAGCCCGGCACGGTGTTCATCGCGCTCCGGCTGCGCTGATTTCGCCTTCCCACCGTTCGTGGTGAGGAGAGCTTGAGCGAAGCGAACGACCGTCTCGAACCACCAGGCACAGCGGCTGGTCCTTCGAGACGCGGCTTCGCTTCGCCCAGCTGCTCCTCAGGACGAACGGGGTTCGGGTGGCAAACTCCGCAACTCTCAGTTGGGCCGGGGCGCTGGCGGGGTGCCGCTGGGCTTACCTCCACCGGTTGCTTCGTTGAGGAAATCCTCATTGGCGGCCGGCGCGGGTGAGGCCGGGATCAACCCGCCCGAATTGCCGCCCGGCATTGGCACCTCCTGCGGCGGCGCCTTCGGCCTGGCTCCGGGTCCAGCTTTGACCGGATCGATCAGGTTGCCCTGCTCATCGACGTAGTAATAGTCTTCGGGCCGCCCGCTGAAGTTGGCTTCGTCATCGGGTTCAAGCTGCCAGCTGGGGAGCTGCGCCGTGGTCTGGAACGGTTCGATCGGGCGCCCCGCCACCGCAATCTTCATATAGGCCGCAAAGGCTCGCGCCGGGGCGGTCCCACCTTGCAGCCCGGCCACCGGTTTGTCATCGTCGCGGCCCATCCACACCCCGGTGGTCACCCCGCTGGAGAAACCCAGAAACCAGCCGTCCTTGTTGGAACTGGTGGTGCCGGTCTTGCCTGCCACCGGGCGGCCGATTTGCGCGGCCCGTCCGGTTCCGATGCTGACCGCGCTTTGCAGCAAATCGGTCATCCCGGATATGACGCTGTCGGGGACCAGGACCGTACCCTGCTTTTTCTCATGCTGATACAGCACCCGGCCCGCAGTGGTGGAAACCTTGACGATGCCATATGGCTCGATCGATTGGCCGCGCGCCGATACGGCCGCAAACGCCCGGGTCATGTCGATCAAGCGGACTTCGTTGGATCCCAGCACCATTGAGGGGACGGTTGAAATCGGGGTGGTGATGCCAAACCGCCGGGCCATTCCGGCCACACTGGAAAAGCCCACTTCGTTGCCCAGCTGCGCCGCCACGGTGTTCTTCGAATAGGCAAAGGCAGTGCGCACATCGATCTTGCCGGCATAGGTTCCGCCCGAATTGCGCGGGCTCCAGCCCTGAATGGTGACCGGCTCGTCAACCACTTCGGAAGTGGGCGTATAGCCCGATTCAAGCGCGGCGAGATAGACGAACAGCTTCCACGCCGAACCCGGCTGGCGCACCGCATTGGTCGCGCGGTTGTAATTCGAGGTGACATAATCGGTCCCTCCAACCAGCGCCAGCACCGCGCCGTCGCGGTCCATGCTGACCAGCGCGCCTTGCGCCCCGCCGGGGACATTGCGCTGGATTGAATCGGTGGCCGCGCCTTGCAGCTTGGGGTCAAGCGTCGTCCAGACCTCAATCGGCTCGGAATTTTCGGGCAGCAGGATATCAAGCTGCGGCAAGGCCCAGTCGGTGAAATAGCGCACCGCGTTCTGCCCGCTTTCCTGCGCGAACTTGATTGCCGTAAAATCCACCGCCTGCGCAGCGGTGCTGCTGACCTTCTGGTTTTGCACCATCAAGCCCAAGACCACTTGCCCGCGTCCCACCGCCGCCTCGGCATCAGCAGTCGGGGCGTAATGCGAGGGTGCCTTGACCAGCCCGGCGATAATCGCGGCCTCGGGCAGCGACAGCTGATCGCCGGTATGGCCGAAGAATTTGCGCGACGCCGCATCCACGCCATAAGCGCCGCCGCCAAAATAGACCTTGTTCAGATACAGCTCGAGGATCTGCGATTTGGAGAATTTCCATTCGAGCGCCAGCGCCAGCACGCCTTCGCGCAGTTTCCGCCCGAACGATTTTGTGTTGTTGAGGAACACCGTGCGGGCCAGCTGCTGGGTGATAGTCGAGCCGCCTTGTCGCCATGCACCCGACTGGAGCCGGATCTGGACCGAGCGCAGCACACCAACGGGATCGATCCCGAGATGCGAATAATAGCGCTTGTCCTCGGTCGAAAGGATCGCGTCTTTCATCACTTGCGGGATTGCGGGGGCGGGCAGCCACTTGCCATAACTTGGCCCGATGGTGACCAGCTCGGTCCCGTCACGCGCGCGGACCACGATCATTTGTTCGACCTGACTGGCCTTGAGCTGATCGAAATCGGGCAGCGTGCGCGCCGCAAGGCCAACCGCGACGAGCAGCGAGACCAGCCCGAGCAAGCCCAGTGATCCGCCCCAGACGAACACCCGGCGCAGGCCTAGCCGCCAGCCAGTGCGCGCCGGTTTGCCCCGTTTAGGGCTCCGTCCCCCGCCCGCCGATGCCGTGCGAAGATTGTCAGTTCTGGCCATTGGGCTCGTTCGATCCTCTCACCGGGCACGGCGCGCGCGGCAGACTTATCATAAGGGAAATACGCAGCGGCGTAATGGGGGAAATGAGGAGATTGTGTGCACTTACCGCGAGGCCGGAATCGCAAGGAAAATACCGCGCAGCCGGAACCACTGACCCTAGTTCAGATACTCGACCAGCAGCACCGCACCGTTGTGCCCGGCCACCCGCATCCGCGTGCCCGGCTCGGCATCGGGGCCCTTGGCGATCCACTCGCTGTCACCCAGCTTGACCCGGCCCTCGCCGCCCGCGATCACTTGGGTGACCAGCACCGTTTCGCCGATCGCCCGCGCGCCGCGATCGTTCATCAGCGGATCGGCACCTTCGATCGGATTGGCGCGCAGCCAATTGCGCCCGATAAACACCGCACCGAGCGATAGCACCGCGAACAGCACCACCTGCAGCGGAACCGCGATCGGCAGCACCCAGGTGGCCAGCCCGGTCAGCACCGCCGCGCCGGCCATCCAGATCAGGAAGACGCCGGGGATGGTCATTTCGCCCACTGCCAGCACCAGCCCAAGCGCCAGCCACGCCCAGTGCGGATCAAGCTCGATCCCCAATAGCGTCACGGCTTGGCCCCGCCGCCACGGTCGCTCAGCGCATCCCTGACCAGTTCACCGATCCCGCCGAGCGAGCCAATCAGTTGCGTCGATTCAACCGGGAACAGGATGGTCTTGGCATTGGGCGAGGTCGCGAACAGGCTGACCGCTTCGGTATATTTCTGCGCGATGAAGTAGTTAAGCGCCTGCGTCCCCGATTTGGCAATCGCATCGGAGACCATCTGGGTCGCTTTGGCCTCCGCCTCAGCCGACCGCTCGCGCGCTTCGGCGGCGCGGAAGGCGGCTTCCTTCTTGCCCTCGGCGGACAGGATATTGGCCTGCTTTTCGCCCTCGGCGCGCAGGATTTCAGCCGCACGCAGTCCTTCGGCATCAAGGATATTGGCACGCTTTTCGCGTTCCGCCTTCATCTGGCGGCCCATCGCGTTGACGATATCGGCCGGCGGGCGGATGTCCTTGACCTCAACCCGGGTGATTTTGACCCCCCACGGTTCGGTTGCCAGATCGACCACGGTCAGCAGCCGGGCGTTGATCGAATCGCGCTTTGACAGCGTTTCATCAAGGTCCATCGAGCCCATCACGGTCCGCAAGTTAGTCGTCGTCAGCTGCATGATCGCCACATACAGGTTCGATACCTCATAGGCCGCCTTGCCGGCATCGAGCACTTGAAAGAACACGATCGCATCAACCCCGACCATCGCATTGTCGCGGGTGATGATTTCCTGCCCGGGGATATCGAGCACTTGTTCCATCATGTTGATCTTGTTGCCAACCCGGTCAACGAACGGAATGATCAGGTGCAGCCCGGGCTGCGCGGCCAGCGTGAATTTGCCCAGCCGTTCGATCGTATAGACAAAGCCTTGGCGCACCACGCGCACGCCCATCAGCAAGAAAATAAACACCAGCCCAACCAGGGCAATCAGTACACCGGGCATCGCAATGGTCCCCTCCAGAACTTACCGGCGGAATGGTAGCGGCTTGACGCAAGGCAGCAAGCGAAACCCGTTGCGACTGCCGCCATCGCGGCTGCGCCGTTGCTTAACCAGCCGGAAACCATATCGGGCTAAACCTGAGCCCATGATCCAGCCAAATCAAAAAGAGTTCTCGCAAGGCTTCTGGGGGACGGAACATCCCGAAACCGCCGCGCTGCGCGTCCAGAAAGACTATGTCGACACCATGATCGCGCTCAAGCGCGAGAATATGGACCGCGTTTACCTGTATCTGACCGCCTTGCTCGACAAGGCCAAGGAAGAACTGGGCCTGGCCCGCAGCGGTGGCGGCAGCGGCGATTCGCGGCGGATGGCCATGCGCCAGCACATCGACGAGATCGCTTCATACCTCAAAGGCCAAGCGCTCGATATCGACCGCCCGCCAACCTATCCCGAAGCCGCCGGAGCCGCATACAAAGGCCATTACATCCTTGAGGAAGTTCCGGTATTTTTCGGTCAGGTCAAATGCGTGCTCGATCAGTGGTACGACAATCACTTGCTGGCGGTTTACGACGAAGTGGTGATCCTAGTGAACCCGAAAACCGCATCGAACGCCCGCAGCGAGGGATAACGCTCTCTAAAGCGCCTTAAACAGCGCCAGCGCCCGTGCCCAAGTCCGAGCAGCCTCGGCTTTGTCATAAGTCGGCGCATCGAGCGTGCACCAGCCGTGATCGGCGTTATAGACCTCCACCTCGGCGGGACGCCCCGCTGCCTTGGCCGCTGCCCGCAGCGCATCCTTATCACCCGGCGCGCGGGCGTCGTCGTTGCGCGCAATCGCGAACAGATAGCTCGCTGAAGTGCTGGCGATCAGCTTGTGCGGACTATCGGGCGCAGCCGTCACCAGCCCGCCGCCGTGGCACGATACCGCCGCCTTGATCCGCCGCGGCACCGCTGCCGCCGCGCGCACGGTAAATGGCCCGGTCATGCAATAACCGATCGTCCCGATCCCGCGCGCCTTATCGACGCTGACTTGCCGGTCCAGCCAGGCGGCGAACGCCATCGTATCGCTGGTCACCCCTGGCGGCGTAATCGCAGCGATCATCGGTTTCAGCTTGGCCTGCCCCTCGGGCGTGCGCCACTCGGCCATCGAGGCCAGAATCGGCGCTTTGGCCGAACGGTAATAGTGATTGACCACCAGCACCGCATATCCCGCGCTGGCCAGCTGCCGCCCCATCTCCAGATACGCGGGGCGCAGTCCGGCCACATCGGGCCACATGATCACCGCCGGGTGCTTGCCCTTGGCCGGACGCACAAAAAACGCGTCAGCAGTGCCATCGGGCGTAGTGATCGAGACGTTGCTCTCGTTCAGTCCAGCGCGCGCCTTGGCCTCGCTCTCGCTCCCGGCACAAGCTGCCAGCACCCCAGCGGCGCTGAGCACAGCAAACTGGCGGCGATTAAGCCCACTGGCGGCCAGCGCGGCGTCTTCTTCGTGAACGGTCAGGTCATCACACATGCGAAGGTGCTCCTTTGCGGCGAAGAATAACGCCGCTTTGACGCAGGTCTAGACCGGATTTTATCCGCGGGTTTTAATCGCGCAATTAAACGCTGGATTCCCGGCTCAGCTCAAGGCAAGATGCATTTCAGACCTGCCATAACGCGGGCTTGCGGCTGGAGAGAATGAGGATGCGCTTCAAGGTTTTGACGCTCACCGCGCTGATCGCGCTGGCGGCTTGTGGGAAACAGGTTTCGGCCCCGGCGGCCCAAGGTGTTACCGATGCGATGCTGGCCGCGCCGCCGGCTGGCGAATGGCTGACCGTGGCGGGCGATCATAACGAAACGCGCTATTCGCCGCTGAAGGCGATTTCGGACCAGAACGTCAGCAAGCTGGGCCTTGCCTGGTCGGCTGACCTCGATACAGCACGCGGGCAGGAAGCCACGCCGCTGATGCACGACGGGGTGCTGTACGTTTCCACCGCCTGGTCGATGGTCAAGGCCTACGATGCCAAAACCGGCGCGCTGAAATGGTCATACGATCCCAAGGTGCCGCGCGCCAAGTTGGTCGATGTGTGCTGCGATGCGGTCAACCGCGGGGTCGCGCTGTATGGCGACAAGGTTTACGTCGGCACGCTGGATGGGCGATTGGTGGCGCTTGAGCAGGCCACCGGCAAAGTCGTGTTCGACAAATTGGTCATCCCCGAAGGCTCGCATCAGGCGATCACCGGCGCGCCGCGGATTGCCAAGGGCATGGTGCTGCTGGGCTCGGCCGGGTCGGAATACTTTTCGCGCGGATACCTCGCCGCTTACGATCCGCAGACCGGGGCCGAAAAGTGGAAGTTCTTTACCGTGCCCGGCGACCCGTCAAAGCCAGCCGAGGGCAAGCACCTGGAGGCGGCAGCCAAAACCTGGAACAAGGATGCGTGGAAGACCGGCGGCGGCGGCAATGTGTGGGACGGGATTACCTATGATCCCGCCACCAACCTGATCTACTTCGGCACCGCCAATGCCGAGCCGTGGAACCCCGCCAAGCGCGGCTCTCCAGTGGCGGGTGCGCCAGCGGGTGACAGTCTCTATACCGCATCAATCGTCGCGGTGAATGCCGATACCGGCGAATACGCCTGGCACTTTCAGGAGACCCCCGAAGACCGCTGGGACTTCGATTCGAACCAGCAGATCGTGGTCGCCGATCTCGATCTGAACGGCGCGAAGCAGCATGTCGTCATGCACGCGCCCAAGAACGGCTTTTTCTACACGCTGGACGCCAAGACCGGGAAGTTCCTCTCGGGCAAGCCGTTCGTCCAGGGGATCAATTGGGCCAGCGGGCTCGATCCGGTCACTGGCGCGCCCAAGATCAATCCTGAAGCCCGCTATGAGGTAACCGGCAAGCCGTTCCTCGGCTTCCCCGGCGCGATCGGCGCGCACAGCTGGACCCCGATGAGCCTCAGCGCAAAGACCGGCCTTGTCTATATTCCGGTCAACAATACCCCGCAGTATTATGCCGCCGATCCGGACTGGAAACCGGGCAAGACCGGATTTCAGCTGGGCCTCGACGTGAGCGGCGGGGTCATTCCTGCTGACAAGGCGGTGCGCGCGGGAACCATGGCGGCGCTGACCGGGGCGCTGGTGGCGTTCGATCCGGTGACCGGGACCGAGCGCTGGAAGGTGCCCTATTCGAGCCCGACCAACGGCGGCATCCTGACCACCGCCGGCAACCTGCTGTTCCAAGGCACCGCGCAAGGCGAATTCCTGGCTTATGCCGCCGATACGGGCAAGAAATTGTGGAGTTTCCCCGCGCAGACCGGCATCCTTGCCGCACCGATGACTTACACCATCGACGGCGAGCAATATGTCGCGGTGTTGGCCGGCTGGGGCGGGGTATGGGACGTTTCGGCGGGCAAGCTGACCAGCAAGATGACCCCCAACATCAGCCGCCTGCTGGTGTTCAAACTGAACGCCAAGGGGCAATTGGCACCGCTGCCGGCCAGCTCGGACCGCGTGCTCGATCCGCCCCCCTTCACCGGCAAGCCCGAACAGGTTGCGCTGGGCAACAAGCTTTTCGCCAACAGCTGCTCGGTCTGCCACGGCAACGCGGCGGTGGCGGGCTCGCTTAACCCCGATCTGCGGCACTCGGCCGCGCTCGGCAATCCCAAGCTGTGGCAGCAGATCGTCCACGACGGGCTGCTCAGCCAGAACGGGATGGTTGCGTGGAAGGATCAGTTCTCGCCCGATCAGATCGAGGCGATCAGACACTTCGTGATCAAGCGCGCCAACGAGGACAAGGCGCTGGGGGACAAGTAGCGCCCCTTGCCTTGCGCTTGCCGCGCACTATGGCTGCGCTGAAAGCCCCTCCCCGCTGGGGAGGGGGGTGACGTTTGCAACACATGGGGCATTGCAGGTGATCGAACAGGCAAGATCAGCGGGAGCAGGCAAGGTCGATTGGGACAGCCTGCCCTATGGCGGCGACCTGTTTGGCGAGCTGCAGCTGGCCGCGAGCGAGGCCGATCAGCGCCCGCCGAGCACACGCGCGCTGCTATTTCCGGGGCTCGCGCTGTGCGGGGTCGCGGCTGCTGCGGCCGCGTGGCTGTCCGAACATTACGGCTTCCCGCTAATCCTGCTCGGGCTGCTGGTCGGGCTCGCGCTCAATTTCATTTCGCATGACGTCAAGAACCACGCCGGGCTCGATTTTGCCTCGCGCACGTGCCTGCGCTGGGGGATCGTGGTGCTGGGCCTGCAAGTGACCTGGGCACAAATCAGCGCGTTGGGAGCCGCGCCGTTCGCCGCGCTGGGGGTGGTCATGGCGATGACCTTTGCCGCCGGATTGCTCGGCGCAAAGCTCAGCGGGCAATCGCGGTTCGCCGGGATTCTGGCGGGCGGCGCAACCGCGATCTGCGGCGCCAGCGCGGCGCTCGCGCTGTACGGCGTGATCGGCAAAGACCGGCTGAGCCAGGCGCAGTTCGCGCTCACGCTGGTCGGCGTGTCGCTCGCCAGCGCCTTTGCCATGTCGGTCTATCCCGCGATTGCAGGCGAGCTGGGGCTGAGCGACGGGCAAGCCGGGTTCCTGATCGGCGCGTCGATCCACGATGTCGCGCAGGCGATCGGCGGGGGCTATGCGTTCTCTGATCCGGCCGGTAATTATGCCACTATCGTCAAGCTCGCACGGGTCGCCAGCCTTGCCCCGCTGGTGGCGTTGACCAGCCTGGCGATTGGTCCGGCGGGCGATGCGGCGGGACAGCCGTTGTGGCGGCGGCTGGCGCTGCCGTGGTTCATTCTGGCGTTTCTGGCGGTGGTCATGGTCAACAGCCTGATCTCCCTGCCGCAGCCGGTGCTGCAGTACGGACTGATTGCGTCGAAATCGCTGCTGCTATTGGCGGTGACTGCGACCGCGATGCGCAGCCGGATGGACTTGCTGCTGGGGATGGGCTGGCGCGCGGCGGTGCCAGTTGTCTCCGCAACGCTGGTCAGCTTCGCCTGCGCGCTGGGGTTTGCGTACCTGCTGCTTTAGATCACGAAATCGAACGCGCCAGTAATCGGATTGTGCCGCCGATTGGCGACCATCCGCTCATGCAGCACCGTGATCTGGGCGCTGCCCGTTTTGACGAACAGGAACGGCAGCAATGCGTGGACCATGCAAGCGCCGCCCGCCACGATCATCCGCAGCCCAAAACCCGACGCCGTCACCAGATGCTCGCCATAGCTTTCGCCGACGCTGGCCGGATGATCGGTGAAAATTCGCGCAGGCTGCATTGGTGTTCCTTAAGTGGCCGCGTCCCGCTTAGCCGAACCGCGCGGTAATTGCATCCCCTTTGGCGCGTGCAATTCAATCCCCGCGCCGCAAATCCAACCCCCAAGGCTTAAAGATCAGCGACTATCTGCACCGTCAACACGCGTGGGGCGGTGTAAGTCCAGCCGCCACTGGTCGAAACTTGCCAGCCGTAAGTGTTGAACACGTTCTGCACCAAAGGCCGCAGCAGAAAGGTGCCCGGACCCATGTGAAAGCGGTAGCGCGCGCCCAGATTTAGCACACTGCGCGGCGCGGCGGACAACGTGTTGGCGCTGTTGCCAGTCCGGCTTGAGACGTTTTCCACCGCGAGATCGAACGACACCGCGCTTTTTCCGGCATGGGGCCGCCAATCGAAATTGAGCACGCCGTGATGGCGGATCTGGCCGACCGGCCGTGACCCGATCTGGCCGCTGGTGACTGCTTCACCCGAAATCCGGGGATCAAGCAGCAGCAACCCACCGACCACGTTCAGCCCCGGCAGCAGTTGCCCGGTCAGCGACAATTCGATCCCGCGATTGTTCAGCGTGCCGAGCTGGCGATAGCGCAGCGTAGCGTCGAGATTGTAGTACGGCTTGGTGATGCTGAACGCGCCTGCAATCAGCGTCATATGCGGGGTAAGCGCCAGTTTGACCCCGCCTTCCAGCTGGCGGGTGTGGATCGCGGGCGGGGCCTCTGATCGGTTGATCGCGACATCGGGCGCGATCAGCGCTTCCTCAAGCCCCTGCGAAGCCCCGGCATAGACGCTTAGCCCCGCTGTCAGCGAGAGCGAACCCGACAGGTTCCAGGTGATCGGCCGGTCGCGGGTCAGCGGATCGGCGAGCAACGGATCAGCGAAATCGATCGCCTTGGTATAGCTGGTCCGCGATAGCCCCGCATCAAGCGTGAAGCCGCGCGCTGAAACCAGGCTCCAGGCCAGACCGTAAGTCAGCTGATCGACCCGGTCGCGGTTCTTGGTTCCGATGGTGTAAGCCGGTTCGGGCAGGACGGTCGGGGCAAGCAGGCTGGCTGGGCCGAACTGGAATGTTGCGGTCCCGCCAAACCGGCGCACCTTGTGCCGTCCGCGCAAACTGAGCGTCAGCTGCTGGCTGACCCCGCCGCCGTGCCACTGCCGCAGCAGCCGGGTTTCGCCCGATAGCGAGGCATCGAACGATCCCGCATCAGCCACGATCCGGTGGCCGCTGGCGGCACCACTGGCCAAGACCCCGGTGTACAAATCGGCAAAGCCGGTATGCTGGTCGCGCCGGGTGTAGAACAGCCCGGTCTCGATCCGCAGCCCCGCGCCCAGCGGCAGTTTGCCGATCGCGCCCCACAGCCACGTATCGGCATTGCGCCCGGTCCAGGCTTGGCTCAGATCCTCGCCGCGCTGCAACCGGGGCGGCCCGGCGGTGCCGGTCAAAAACAAGGTTGGCCGGGCCTCGTCGCTGCGAAAGCGGAAATCGCCGCCAAACAACAGCAGCTCGGCGCCCGGAGATGGGCGCCATGCCAGCGTCCCGCCAAAAGTGCGGACCTGGCCGGTGCCGCCTTCGGTGCGGTGCAGATCGCGAAAGCCGCCCCCGCCCGACAGCCCCAGCCGCTCGCCCGCCAGCGGCTGCTTGAATTCAAACGAGCCGCCGATCCCGGTGACGCTGCTTGAACCAGTATCAAGGTTGAAGCTGTAGCTGGTTTTGGCGTGCGGCTGCGTCAGCGAAAAATCGACCAGCCCGGTAGGCGCAGGGAAGGGATAGCGCTGCGAGGCCGGGCCGACGCGGATAGTGCTGCCATCGACCAGCCGGGGTGAGACCCGGTCCACCTGGTCAAAAAAGAGCCCTTCAAGCCGCACGTTCCCGGCATCGACCGGGTTGAATCCGCGCACGTCATCGGTGGTGTAAAGCCCGCTTTTCTCGTTACCGACCGCGCGCCCGAAAGCATCGCTTGACTGGGTGGTTACATTGTCGGCGGCGCGTTGTGCGCCGGCCTGATGCGGCAGCAACACCGCTGCGCCGCAAGCGGCGACCCCAAGTTTCAAAACGCAACGCACCAACCGCCCATACCGCACAGGCGATCCTTGAAAAGCCCTTAAGCGTCGCCGCGTTCGGCAGGGTCTTCGTGCAGCCACGCGGCGTGCTTGGGCGCGCGCTTGGTGGCGCTCCATTCAGCCAGCATCGTCGGGGCCAGTTCGCGCAGTTCGGTATATTGTTCGGGGGTGCCGATATTGCACGCCAGTTCAAGCCTGTGGCCATTCGGATCGAAAAAATAGATCGAACGGAAGATACCGTGATACGTCGGGCCAAGCACCGCCACGCCTTGCGCTTCGATATGCGCCTTGGCTGTCAGTAGCGTTCCCACATCGGCCACTTCGAACGCAATATGCTGAACCCAGGTCGGGGTATTGGGATCCTTGCCCATTGCCGGCTGCTGCGGCAGTTCGAAAAAGGCCAGCACGTTGCCGCCGCCGCAATCGAGAAAAATGTGCATATAGGGATCGAATTCACCGGTCGAGGGAACGTGATCCTCGGCAAAGGCGGTGGTATAGGGCATCCCCAGTACGCGCGCATACCAGTCGACCGTCTCCTTCGCATCCTTGCAGCGATATGCGACGTGGTGGATTTTTTCGAGGACTGGGGCTGCCATCACACGGTCTCCTTTGCGCCTAACACTCCGCGCTTCATCTGGTCGCGCTCGATCGACTGGAACAGCGCGGTGAAGTTGCCCTCGCCAAACCCTTCGTCCTTCTTGCGCTGGATGAATTCGAAGAACACCGGTCCAACTTGAGTCTCACCGAAGATCTGAAGAAGTAGCCGCGGATCGTCGTTTTCGGTCGAGCCATCGAGTAGGATGCCGCGCTTCTGAAGCTCATCGACCGGTTCGCCGTGGCCTGGCAAGCGCTCTTCCAGCATCTCGTAATACGTCTGCGGCGGGGCCGACATGAACGGCACGCCGAGCGCCTTGAGCTTATCCCAGGTCGCGATCAGATCATCGCAGATCAGCGCGATGTGCTGGATCCCCTCGCCATTGTAGGCACGCAGGAATTCCTCGATCTGCCCGCCGCCGGCCTTACCCTCTTCGTTAAGCGGAATGCGGATCTTGCCGTCGGGCGCGGTCATCGCCTTGCTGGTCAGGCCGGTATATTCGCCCTTGATGTCGAAGTAGCGGATTTCGCGGAAACCGGCGATGCGCTCGTAAAACGATGCCCAGTGCGCCATGCGCCCGCCATAGACGTTATGGGTAAGGTGATCGATCAGCTTGAGGCCCGCACCGACCGGGTGGTGATCGGCGCCTGGCTCGTAAATGAAATCGATGTCATAGATCGACAAATCACCCCCCGCCTGCCCCTCGTACCGGTCGATCAGATAAATGATCGACCCGCCGATGCCGCGGATTGCGGGCAGGCTCAGCTCCATCGGCCCGGTCTTGAGCTCGACCGGCTCGGCCCCGCGCGCCAGCGCTTCGGCATAGGCTTTGGCCGCGTCCTTGACTCGCCAGCCCATCCCGCAGGCCGACGCGCCGTGCTCCGCCGCGAAGAACGCCGCCGGGCTGCGTGGTTCGTAATTGGCGATCAGATTGATCCCGCCTTGCCGCCATAGCTGCACATCTTTGGACCGGTGGCGCGCGATCTGCGTGAACCCCATCGCCGCGAACACCGGCTCGAGCAGGCCCTTGGCGGGGGCTGAAAATTCGACAAATTCGAAGCCATCAAGCCCGAGCGGATTTTCAAACAGGTCAGCCATCGGTCGTTCGCTCCGGGGTGAAGTTGGTTGCAAATGTAACTAAATTCACTGGCCGCCAGAGTCAAGCCGGATGCCGGGCAATCAGCGTTCGGTAATGCGCGAACAAATGCGCGAAATGGCCCCGCATCGTCTGAACAGGCGCTGCGGTGCGCGGCCAGCCGTCTTGCGCCAGCTGGCCGATGGCCGCAGCCAAGGCGGCCGGATCAGCCGAGCGGTACGTAAGCCCGCCACCGCCCGCGGCATGATCGGCCGCGCCGCCGCGATCTGGCACGATGACCGGCACGCCGCTAGCGCGAGCTTCGGCTGCAGCGAGGCAAAACGTCTCGGCCTCGCAGCCGTGGACCAACCCGTCGGCACTGGCGATCATCGCGGCAAACCGGGCGCGGTCCCGCTCTGGTTCAAGCAGACAGATGCGCGGGTCTGCCCCGATCGCGCGGCGCACCATCGCGATGTTACGGCCGCCGCCCAGCAATACCAGACCGAGCGGCCGCTGGTCCCGCGCCTTGCGCACCGCCTCGATCACCATCGGCCAGCGCTTCTCGGCCGACATCCGCCCCACGCCGATCAGCAGGCCCGCCTGTTCGGGCAAACCGCACCGTGCCAACAACTGCGCGCGCACTTGCGGATCGCGGTTAACCGCGCTGAACACGCCTTCCTCAACCCCCATCGGCTCAAGCCGCGTATGCGTTACCCCGCCCGCCACCAGCCGCCGCTCGAATTCGCCCGAGGCGCAGATCACGCTATCGAACCGGGCACTCAGCTGCTGCAAATGGTGCCAGTATGGCCCGAACAACCGATCGATTGTCGGCACTGACAAGGCTGGTTCGAACCAGCGGTACGCATAGCCCGATAGCGGATCGGCGTGCATGAACAGCGCGCGCGGTGCTGTGCCCGGCCACTGCGCCACCCACGCCGGACTGCGCCACGGCGAAGACACTTCGACCAGATCGGGCGCGGCTGCATCAAGCGCTGCGTTCAGCGCGACCTGATCGCCAAAATACCAGTAATTGCGATCAAGCGGAAAGCGCGGACTGGGCAGCGTCACAATCCGCGCCATCGGGCCGTGTTCGACCACCGAGTATGTTTCACCCGGCGCGATGATCACAATTTCGGCGCCAAGCTCCGGCCCCAGTCGCAGCTTTTGGTCGATATAGGTTTTTACCCCGCCACCATGCGGCGTGTAAAACGCACAAACATCGACAATCCGCATGATCCGCCGCCGCTTACTGCACTTTCAGCGGAGCGACACCAAGCCCGCGCTTGTAATTCATCACCACCGCGATTTTCGACACTCCGCCGCCGCCGACGATCACCCGCGCCGAGCTGGCTTTGGGTTTAGACCAGCCAAGCTTGGGGTTCGCGGAAAAACCGATACCGTCGATCTTCCAGCTGAACCGGCGATCCGAATTGCGATCGTGCAGCACGCTGATGGCATAAGTGCCCGGCCCTGGAATGCGCACGCACAGCACGACTGCCCCCGTTGCCGGGGTCGGCATTTCGACCCGGCGAAAGGTTTTGCCGGCCGCCACCAGCACATTGTCGTCGGCCAGAAAATCCTGGTCGGTCGCGGGATAGACTTCCAGCTTCAGTTGCCCGGTGCGGTCCTTCATGCCGACAGCTTCGACCAGCAGCGCAGGACCGCTTTCACCAGGCCGGCAGCGGCCTTCGGCCTTGCCCAGTTCGGGCGAGGATTGCAGCGCGGGTCCAGCGGCCAGCAGCAGCGGAGCCGCCAGAGTCAGCACCCCAGCAAATAGCACAGGCTTCATGTTACTTTCTCCGTATCGAACAGGCCAGTCAGCCCGAACACCGTTCCAACCAGCAGGTGTGCCGCCAGCAGCAACACCGCCATCATTGTCATCAATGCCGCCACATCGGCCTGGCCGCCCAATAACAGCACAGTGATCCCGGCAAAGACAACATCCTTGTTGGGCAGCAGTGGCAACCGCGAAATCAACATCCGCAAGGTCGCCAGCACCAGCCACAGCGTGATCGCAACCGCGGGCAACACCGCATGCCACATCACCGCAGAAGCGATGAGGATGACCACGATCCGCGCCAGATGCGTGCCCGCAATGAAAGTCAGGTCAGCGCGCGGCAGGCTGAACAGCTGGCGGCGAAACAACAGAATGCCGAGCGACGTCAGCAGCACCACGCCCAGCGAGCCAAACGCGGTGCTGCCCTGCATCCCCAATTGCCCGGCCGAGACATAGGGCCAGGCCAGCGCGAGCATCAACAACGTCGCGCCATTGCCAACCAGCGCCGACATGATCGTCATATCCTTGATCGCGCCGAACGGCGCCGCGCTGAGCCTGGAGCGCGCGCGCGCCCACGCATAAAACTGCGCCTCGCCCAGATAACCCAACAGCAATTCGTTGGCGACCAGCTTGCGCAGCAGCGCGCCGATCCCGGCAAGCGGCATAGCCCACAGCCGCCGATAGACCGCCCATTCGCTAAGCGGTCCGGCCAGGTAATAGACCACGAAGCCCAGCCAGAACACCGGGCTGACCGGGATCAAGCTGCGCACTTTGGCAAAGTCGAACTGCCGGAACTGCAGCGCCACCGCGATCAGCAGCGCAAGCGAGATTGCCACGCTGACGGCGGTCGCCAGCCGGTTGCCGCGCGGCGCTGGTTGGCCCGCGGTCACGCGCGGAGCACGGCGGCGCACGGCTTGGGGCCGGGGCGGCAACTTGGCAGAAAATCCCGGCATGGCGCGGGCCTGTGACGCCAAACCGCTGAACCGCGGGTGAATTTACCCGGCATGACGGCTCGCCACTGCCGCCAGCAGCGCATGATAGCGCGCCGCCGCGCTGGCCAGGCTGTAAGCCTGCGTCGCGGCGCGCGCAGCCGCTGGATCGAACGGCATGGTCAGCACTTGCGCCAGCGCTCTGCTCAATGCGGCGGTATCGCGCACCGGCACCAGCACGCCGAACGCACCATGACCGGTCAGCGCCGCCATCGATACGCTGCAATCGGTTCCCGCGATCGGCAAGCCCGCCGCCAGCGCCTCGATCACCACGGCAGGCACCCCTTCGTAATCCGACGACAGCGCATAGGCCGAGGCGGCGGCGAGGTGCGGCAATGGATCGCAGTGCCCAGGCATGCTGAGCTGCGATGCAATCCCCAATTCCCCCGCCAGCCGTTCCAGCCCGGCGCGTTCGCTGCCCTCGCCCACAATCACCAGCCGCGCTGCGGGATCGCCCAGCCGGGCAAAGGCGCGCAGCAACAAAGCGAAATTCTTTTGCCGCGCGAGCCGCCCGACCGCAACGAACCGCGGTGCGCGCGGCGGCGCGGCCTGGCGCGCGATTGCCGCCAACTGCGCGGCCTGATCCGCTTCAAGCGCGGGGTCCTCGATGATGGTGATCCGGTCGTCGCTGATCCGCAGCGCCTGCGCAATTTCAGCGCGCATCGGCATGGCCATCCCGACGAAGTGATCGAGCACGCGCCCCTGCACCCGCAGCCAGCAGTGATAACCCCACCGCGCCGGAGCGGGCAGATCGCGCCGCTCGAGGTCGTTACTGATCTTGATCACAATCGGCGGGCAGCGCGCGCCGAGCAGCAGCTTGAGCGCCACCCCGACAATGGCGTACGTATTGCCCGCCGCGAACAACACATCGACCTGTTCGCGCCGCAGCCAGCGCCAATTGGCAAAAATCAGCCACAGCGTTTCCCACGCGGCGGTCGGGATCGGCTCGGGCCGGACGATGTAATTCAGGTGCGGCGCGGTTTGCTCCATCGCGCCGGCGCGCCGCCCGAGCAACACCTTGACCGCGGCACCACCGGCTTGCCACACTGCCGCCAGATTAAGCGCGACCCGCTCGACCCCGCCGGGCTCGAAACTGTGGATCGGGATGGCGATCCGCACGGGCGCGCTCATCGCGCCAACAAATCGGCGTAGCGCCCCGCTGGCCGGCGCGTTGCGAAGGATTGGAAGGTCGCGGCGATGCTGCCCAGAAGTGCCGGGACGGTAACATCGCCGGGATGGACTGCCACCCGCACCACCGCCTGCCCATGCAGCGCGGTGCGCGCAAGGCCCGCGAAAAACCGCGACGAAAGCTGGCGCGGGCGTGAGCGGCTGGCCCAGGTGATCACCGGACCCTTGGCCAGCACTTGCCCGCTGGCCGGTTGCCACACCCGCATGTGATCCTCGGCAAGCGCAAAGGTGCTCGCCGCCAGGGCCGCGCGCGCGCCATCGCCATAAAGCCACGCCGGGGCGATGAACCCCGCCGCCGGACGACCGATCGCGTCCTCGATCAGCGCCTTGCCATCCGCCATCCGCTGCGCTGCGACCGCGCGGGTGAGGCCAAGAAATTCGCCCTCGCCGGCGGTCATGTGTTTCGCCTTGAACGCCGCCGCGCCCGCATGCCGCGCCAGATCCTTGTGGAACCAGCCGTGGACGAACATTTCGACCCCCTGATCGGCCCAGTCGCGCAGCCGCCGCTGGAATGCCAAATTGCCCGCTAGCGGCGCCTCGCTCCAGTGATCGGGCACCACCAGCATCGCAAACTTCGGCCCGCCCAGAATACCACTCAACAGCTGCGCCAATTGATCGACCTCGCGCTCGAAGCGCGGACCGACATCATGGATCGAGGCGAGCAGCAGTTTGGCCATTTCGCGGCCGCCTATAGCGGCATTTGCTGGCTCGCGCAGTGGAAACTGCCGCCGCCCGCCAGCACGGCATCGGCCATGATCCCGATCACATCGCGGTCAGGGAATAATTCGGCCACTGCAGCCACGCCATCGGCATCATGCGTCGAGCCATAGGTTGGCACCACCACCAGCCGTGTGGTCACCGCGAAATTCATGTAACTGGCAGGTTCGATCCGGCCTGTGGTTGCGATCCGCCCGGGCGAGGGCACTTCGCGTACGCTCACCCCAAACGCTGCGGCCCGCGCTTTGGCATCGCCATAAATTGCGGCGTTGGGATCATCTGTTCCAGTGGCGCGCGGCAGCGCCAGCACGCCCGGCGCGACGAACCGCGCCAGGTTATCGACGTGGCCGTCGGTGTGATCGTTGATCAGCCCCTCACCCAGCCATAGTACCCGGTCAAAGCCCAGATCGCGTTCCAGCCGCGCTGCGATCTGCGCGCGCGACAAGCCGGGATTGCGATTGGGATTAAGCAGGCACTGCACGGTGGTGACGGCCAGCCCGCTGCCGTCGCCATCGATCGCGCCGCCTTCCAGGATCCAGTCGGCGGTTTCGACCATCAGGCCGGCGCTGGCCGCCAGTTCAGAGCCGATTTCCTGATCGCCGTCCATCAGGTACTTGCCGCCCCAGCCGTTGAACCCGAACCGCTTGGCGACCGGCAAGCCGCCGCGCTGCACCACCAGCGGCCCGGTATCGCGCAACCAGATATCGCCGAAGCGCCGCGTCTCGAGCGTGACTGCCGCCGAGCACAGCTTCCGCGCGCGTGCCGCATTGGCGGCATCGCGCACGATCAGGCGCACTTCCTGCCCGCTATCGGCAACCGCACTGGCAAATGCCGCAATCTGCTCCTGAGCACGGCCCAGATAGCCCGGCCACTCGTCCGCATCATGCGGAAAGCCCACCCACAGCCATCGCTGCGGATGCCATTCGGGGGGCATCGTCACGGTGCTACTTCACCCCAGCCCGGCTTTTGTCCCTGATCCGGCGGAATTCGTCGGCCCGGTGCCAGTTGGGCCAGTCGGTTGTCATCGCCAGGCTCCGCCCGAGGCGGTAATAGAGTGAAATTTCCTGCGCCGCGCCGGCCCAGTTCCAGTCTGGATCATACTGATCGCTGGGCTGGTGATAGCGATGCTGGGTGTAATCTTCGCTCGCAGCCTGGCCCGCCGCCTTGCCCCCGTTCACCCAGTCGCTGCCGCGCCCGAGCGAAAACATCGGGACCCCCAATTTGGCAAAGCTGAAGTGATCCGAGCGGTAATAGCCGCCGCGTTCGGGGTGATTTTCCGGAGTCTGGTACAGCCGCATCGCGGTCATCGCGGCCGCCAGGTACCGCGTCAGATCGCTTTTGTCGCCGCCCGAGACCGAAACATCCCGGCTGGGGCTACCCGGGCCGACCCCGTCCATGTTGACCCCGCCAGCGGTGCGCGCCAACGGATAGACCGGGTGCTCGGCATAATAGCGCGAACCGAGCAGACCCGATTCCTCAAGCGTCACCGCCATGAACACCTGACTGCGATCCGCCGGACCGGCCTTGACGTTAGCCTCGGCCAGCGAGACCAGCGCGCCGACCCCGGTGGCGTTGTCGATTGCCCCGTTGCAGATATCATCGCCGGTCTTGTCCGGCGTGCAGCGCCCCAGATGGTCCCAGTGCGCGGTATACAGCACATATTCGTTCGCGCGCCGCTTGCCTGGCAGGATCCCGATCACATTGTGCGAATTGCCACGCTTGATCTGGTTATCAAAGCTCAGGCTGGCAGTGCTGCCCAGCGGCACGGGCTTGAAGCCTTTGACTTTGGCCGCTGCGGTCAGCGCCGCCAGATCCTGCCCCGAAGCCTTGAACAGCGCCTCGGCCACCGGTTTCTGAATCCAGCCATTGGCCTGCGTCTGGTCCATCGCGTTGTTGGCACTGGCAACATAATGCTGCGCGCCGGTCCAGCTGGAATTGACCACTTGCCAGCCGTAAGCCGCCGGGAAAGTGTCGTGGACGATCAGCACCCCTGCCGCGCCCTGCCGCGCAGCTTCTTCAAACTTGTAGGTCCAGCGGCCATAATAGGTCATCCGGCGGCCCTTGAAGAGCCCGCTTTCGTCAACGGTTTCATAGTCCGGGTCATTGACCAGCACGACCGCGACCTTGCCCTTCATATCCACCCCGGCGTAATCGTTCCAGCCAAGTTCGGGCGCATTGATGCCGTACCCCACAAACACCAGCGGCGCATCTTTGATCGCGGTGCGCGGCGTTACGCGGTAGCTGCCAACGACCATGTCCGAGCCGTAATCGAAGTGCAGTTTCTGCGCGCCCGCCTGCACCGACAAGCCATCCGAATTCTTGGCGGTGATATCGACGATCGGCACGTCCTGCAGCCACGCGCCGTTGTTGCCCGGCTGGAGCCCGGCGGCTTTGAACCGGTTGATGATATACGTGATCGTCAGGTCTTCAGCGCGGGTGCCGGGGCCGCGGCCTTCGTAGCGGTCCGACGATAATTCCCTGGTTACATCGCGGATCGTGTCGCCGGTGATCGCCGGCACGGCGACTTGCGGGACCGGCACCGGCCCTGCGTGACGGTGCGGGGCGCGCGCCGATACGGCCACCCCCAGCATCAGTGCAGATACCGCCGCAAGCAGCGCAGCGTGCTTGATCGAAACAGAATTCATTGCCGGACACACCCTTCAAGCACACGCCCCTTCAGGCATTGTCTTGCCACACTGGCAAAGGCGGCAGCGGCGCGCAAGACCGCATCCGACGAACGACTTGCCCAGCGGCGCGGCAGCGTCCATCGCTGCGCCATGACCAGCCACGCCTGGACCGCAGCTATCGCCCGCGCCGCCGCGCACTCGCCCTATCTGGCGCAAGGGCTTGAGCGTTTGCCCGCGCTGGCGGACTTGCTGGGAAATGGCCAGGCCGAGGCCGCGTTGGCGTGGGCCAAGGCTGCCGGGCACGAAACAGACGACGTTGGTGTGGCGCTGCGCCGCGAAAAGCGCGCGCTTGCCTTGACCGTGGCAATCGGCGATCTGGCCGGGGCATTTCCACTGGCCCGCGTGATGACCGAACTCAGCCAGTTCGCTGACCGCGCGCTTGACGCCGCAATCACCGCGGCGATCACCGAGCGGGTACCGGAAGCTGAGCCAAACGGGTTCCTCGCGCTCGCGCTGGGCAAGCACGGCGCGGGCGAGCTTAACTATTCATCCGACATCGACCCGATCCTGTTGTACGATCCGGCGCTATTGCCCCGCCGCGCGCGCGACGATCCGGCCGAGGCGGCGCAGCGCGTGGCGCGCTCGCTGATGGCGATCATGAGCCACGTTACGGACCACGGCTATGTCTTCCGGGTCGATTTGCGGCTGCGCCCGGCCAGCGAGGTGACCCCGCTGGCGATCTCGCTCGATGCGGCGCTCAGCCACTACGAAAGCGCGGCGCTGGCATGGGAACGCGCGGCGTTTATCCGCGCGCGGGCCTGCGCAGGCGATCTTGCCGCGGGTGAAGCATTTCTGGCCGCGATTCGCCCGTTCGTGTGGCGCAAGAGCCTCGACTTCGGTGCAATCTCCGAAATTGCGCGGCTGACCCGGCAGATCCGGGCCAACTATGCCGGGCCGGCGCGCCCCGGCCCTGGGTTCGACCTTAAAAAAGGCCGCGGCGGGATTCGCGAAATCGAGTTTTACGCACAGACGCACCAGCTGATCTACGGCGGACGGCGGCCTGAATTGCGGCTCCGCGGGACCCGCGCCAGCCTTGATGC
This sequence comes from Novosphingobium sp., assembly GCA_031360105.1. Classification (GTDB taxonomy): domain Bacteria; phylum Pseudomonadota; class Alphaproteobacteria; order Sphingomonadales; family Sphingomonadaceae; genus Novosphingobium. Next base: position 14,913 of record JANMBA010000157.1, on the reverse strand, counting down.
GCTCGCGGCTGCGGGGATCATCGATCTGGCCGATGCCGCGCTGCTGGGCGCAAGCTATGACCGGCTGCGCGTGATCGAGCACCGGCTGCAGATGGTCGCTGACCAGCAGACGCACCGGCTGCCGCTCGATCCCGCAGCGCTTGATAGCGTCGCACGCCTCGATGGTTTGACAGATGGCGGCGAATTGGTGGCCGAACTAACCGCGATCAGCGAGGCGGTTGGCTCGCGGTACGATGCGTTGCTCGCGCAGCACAGCGCCGATCACGCGGTGATCCCGCTGGCAGCGCCGCGTGGTGCAGCTTTGGTGGCGCAACTGGCGCAGCTGGGCTTTGCCGATCCCGACATACTGGCGACACGGATCGCGGGCTGGCGCAGCGGCAAGGTCCGCGCGCTGCGCAGCGATGCCGCACGCGGGGCGTTCGATGCAATCCAGGCGCCGCTGCTGGCCGCTTTCGCAAAGTCGCCCGAGCCGCTGCGCGCGCTGCTGCGCTGGGAACAATTGCTGGCCGGATTGCCCAGCGCGCTCGGCCTGTTCCGACTGCTTGAAGCGCGGCCCGCGTTAATCGAGCTGCTCGTGCGGATCCTCGGGCTGGCCCCGCCGCTGGCCGACGCGCTGGCGCAGCGCGCTGATTTGCTCGATCCGCTAATTGACGCCAGCGCGTTCGACTTGCCAGGCAGCGTGGCCGAACTGTCCGCCTATTTCGCGCTGTGCGAAACGGGCGATAGCTACGAAGCCTTGCTCGATTGCGTGCGCCGCCGGGTCAGCGAAGTGCGCTTTGCGCTGGGCGTGCAACTGATCGAACACGTGCGCGACCCGCTGGAAATTGCTGCCGGATTAAGCCGGGTGGCCGAAGCCGCGCTGGCGGTGCTGGTCGATGCTGCGCGCGCTCAATTCGAAGCCGTGCATGGCCGGGTTCCGGGCGGCGAATTGCTGGTGCTAGGGCTTGGGCGGCTGGGCGGCGGGGCGCTGACGCATGCCTCCGACCTTGATCTGGTGTTCGTGTTCAGCGGCGATCATGGCACCGAATCCGATGGCGCACGGCCGTTGGGCGCAACGCTTTATTTCAACCGCCTGGCACAGCGGGTGATTGCGGCGCTGTCGGTCCCGACCGCCGAGGGCGCGCTGTACGAAGTTGACACGCGGCTGCGGCCTTCGGGCGCGCAAGGGCCGATCGCGGTGACGCTGGGCAGTTTCGAGCGCTATCAACGCGAAAGCGCATGGACGTGGGAGCACATGGCGCTGACCCGCGCGCGCGCGCTGTTTGGCCCGGTCGAGGCGCGCCGCGCGCTGGACCAGATCATTCACAGCGTGCTGGCCGCCCCGCGCGATCCTGACGCGTTGCGCGCGGATGTGCTGCACATGCGCGGCGAAATGGCGCAGCACAAACCCGCCGCCTCGCCGTACGACATAAAGCTGCTCCGCGGCGGGCTGGTCGATCTGGAATTCCTGATCCATTATCTGCAACTGCGCGATGCGCGCGCGCTGGTTCCGGGGCTGAAAGAGGCTTTGGCGCAGCTGGTTGGCGCGGGGCTGCTGCCGCCCGCGCTGATTGCCGCGCATGGCCGGCTCAGCCGGTTTTTGGTCGCCGCGCGGCTGCTCGCTCCAGGGCGTGCCGAACCAAGCGCGGCGGCGCGCAGCGTGCTTGCGCAGATTTGCGAATCCGGCGATTGGGCACAACTGCTGGCCGGGCTGACCGCCGCCCGGCGCGACGTGGCGGCCGCCTGGCAGCAGACGTTCGGCATTGCTCTGGAGATTGAATGATGGCTCAGTTCCCCGGCGTCGGCGACGCGCTCCCCGCCGCCAGCCTGATCGCGCTTGATGGCAGCGCGCTCGATCTGGCCAGCTTTGCCGGGCAGAAACTGGTGCTGTTTTTCTATCCCAAGGACGACACCCCCGGCTGCACCACCGAAAATCAGGATTTTTCGGCATTGGCGCAAGACTTTGCCGGGGCTGGGACCGCGGTGCTCGGGATCAGCAAGGATCCGCCCGCCAAACACGCCAAATTCATCAGCAAATACGGGCTGACAATACCACTCGCCAGCGACGCCGAAACCGGCGGGCTGAGCGACACGCTGGGGGTGTGGGCCGAAAAATCGATGTATGGCCGCAGCTACATGGGCATGATCCGTTCGACTTACCTGATCGCTGCCGATGGCCGGATCGCGCAGGTGTGGAGCCCGGTCAAGGTCAAGGGCCACGCCGCCGAAGTGCTCGCCGCCGCGCAGGACCTGTGACCACGCTATCCGCGGCCATTCGCGGCGCACTGCTCGAAAATGATCCACGGGCCAAGGTGATGCGGACCCGCGCATTGGTGCGGGGTTGGCGGCAGGGGCGACTGGACTGGGTGTTTGACGCCGCCATGCCCGATTATCCGGGCCAGCCAGCCGCGCTCAGGCTGCTCGCCCCCGGCCAGATGCCCAAGCGCGGCAAAGGCGGGACCGAGCGATCGCGGATCGCGCTGTGGCACGCGCTGGCGCATATCGAATTTGTCGCGATCGATTTGGCGCTCGATATGGCGGGGCGGTTTGGCAGCGCGATGGGGCGCGGCTTTGTCAGCGATTTTCTGACCGTCGCTGCCGAAGAAGCCATGCATTTCGCGCTGATCGAGCGGCACCTGGCCGGCCTGGGCAGCCATTACGGCGCGTTGCCCGCGCATGGCGGACTGTGGGATGCTGCGCACGCCACCCGGCACGATGTCGCAGCGCGGCTGGCGGTAGTGCCGATGGTGCTCGAGGCGCGCGGGCTCGATGTGACCCCGGCGATGCTGGCGCGGGTCGAAGCAGCAGGCGACGCGCGCGGCACAAAAATCCTCAAACGAATCCTTGACGATGAAATCGGTCACGTCCGGTTTGGCACAAAGCATTTTATCGCGCTGGCTGCGGGTCACGACGAATCGCCCGAAGAGCAATGGAAAAGCTTGGTTGCGCGCCACTTTGGCGGCACCGTTAAGCCACCGTTCAACGACTCAGCGCGTTCCAGCGCCGGTCTATCGCGCAGCTTCTACGCTGGACTTGTATGTTAACCAATGACCCGGCAATCGGTTCCCAGAGACGGCGGGGGGCTACCGACCATCTCGATAACACGCGCACACCGGCCTTTCAGGTCAGTGAAGCAAGGGTTCGCACAGCCACTGAAAAGTGACTGAAAAGACAAGGTTGGTTGAGTGCTCACTTTAACGTTTTTTGCCAAGTTGCGTGGTTTTGCCGGTGTGATCGGTGCAATTTCGGGACTGGCCGTTGCAATTCCCGCCATGGCTAACAGCGCTGCTGCCAGCGCCGACATCACCTCACCGTTGCGCGCCGCGCAAGCTGCCAAGCCCGGCGCACAAAGCGGCGATGAAGATTTCCGCAAACTGTTCAACGGCTGGAAGTCGCTCGATAACGGCCAACTGGTGCTTACCCCGATGACCAAGGTCGTCGCGCCGCCTTCGGCCACCAGCTATCGCCCTGCTGCGGTATCGATCCCGTCACGCATGCCGGTCAACGGCGCGGCGCTGACCAGCGGGTTCGGCATGCGCTGGCATCCGGTGACCGGCGGCCACCGCCAGCACAAGGGCATCGATCTGGCCGAGCCGGTTGGCAGTCCGGTCTATGCCACCGCTGATGGCATGGTTGGCCGCGCCGAATGGTTTTCCAGCTATGGGCTGTTCATCAGCCTGGAGCATGGCGGCAATATCGAAACGCGCTATGGCCACCTGTCACGGCTTAACGTCGCGGCCGGACAAGTCGTCCACAAGGGCGATCTGATCGGCTACGTCGGTACCACTGGCCGCTCGACCGGCCCGCACCTTCACTATGAAGTGCGGATTGCCGGCGTCGCGGTAAACCCGGTTCCCTATCTGCAAGGCGGCATCCAGAGCGCTGCGGTAAACCCCGTGCAAGCCGCGATCGGCGGCAGCGGCGGCGAGGATGACGGCGAATAAACGGATTTGATCGGGCACGGGGCACCAAGACCCCGGCCTGCACCAGCTTTCGGGAGGATGCTGGAAAAAAGGCGGCGGGCAACCGCCGCCTTTTTCTTGCCTGATTGAGCGCGCCAGTTTGCTGCCTGCGCTGTTCGGGCCGAGGTCTTCCGCAGCGCAGTGAGCCGCCAGCGGGGGCCGCCAGAAAGATTCGATTGCACGATTTAACCGAACGGTTAACTTAATCCCAAAGCCGCCTTCAACGCGGCAATGGAGAGCCGATCATGCACCCGTCCATTCACGCCCGCAGCCATCCCGACAAGCCCGCGATCATCATGGCGGGCAGCGGCGAGACGGTGTCCTATGCCGCGCTCGACGACCGCTCGAACCAGGTCGCGCAACTGCTGCGTGCGCGCGGGATCGCGGTGGGCGATACGGTTGCACTGGCCATGGAAAACCACCCGTGGTTCTTTTGCCTGACGTGGGGGTTCCAGCGCGCCGGGGTGCATTACGTCTGCATCTCGAGCCGGCTGACCGCGCCTGAACTGGCGTATATCCTTGAAGACAGCGGCGCGAAATTGCTGTTCGGCTCGGCTTACCTTGCCCCACTGCTCGATGAGGTTGCGGACCTGGCGCCGGGCGTGCCGCAATTGCGGTTTGGCGGCGCAGCCGAAGCGGCGCTGGCCGCGCTGCCGGCCAAGCCGATTGCCGACGAACGCGCCGGGGTCGATATGCTTTATTCGTCAGGCACCACCGGGCGGCCCAAGGGGGTCAAGATCCCGTTGCCGGCCGATCCGGCGATCGAACAGACCAATGTGCTGGTCCAGCTGGCAATGCAGGCATACGGGATTGACGCCGCGGCGCGCTATCTCTCGCCCGCACCGCTATACCACGCCGCGCCGCTGCGCTGGTCGATGACGGTGCACAAGATCGGCGGCACCGTCGTGGTGATGGAGCGGTTCGATCCCGAGGCCGCGCTGGCTGCGATCGAGCAGTACCAGATCTCTGACGGCCAGTTCGTCCCGACCCATTTTGTGCGAATGCTCAAACTGCCAGCCGAGACCCGCGCAAAATACGACGTCTCCAGCCTCAAATGCGCGATTCACGCCGCCGCGCCTTGCCCGGTGCCGATCAAGCGCGCGATGATCGAGTGGTGGGGGCCGGTGTTGTACGAATATTACGCCGGGACCGAAGGCAATGGCTCGACTTTCATCTCCAGCCCCGAATGGCTGGCGCACCCCGGCTCGGTCGGCAAAGCGCTGTCGGGGATTTTGCGGGTTTGCGACGAGGACGGCAATGAGGTTCAGCGCGGCACCGAGGGGCAGATCTTCTTTGAGCCGACCGCCGGCATGATGCCGTTCGAATACCATAATGACCCGGCCAAGACCGCGGACGCGCGCAACCAGCACGGCTGGTCGAGCCTGGGCGATGTCGGCTATCAGGACGTTGACGGCTACCTGTTCCTGACCGACCGCAAGAGCTTCATGATCATCTCGGGCGGGGTCAACATCTACCCGCAGGAGATTGAAAACCTGCTGGTCACCCATCCCAAAGTGGCCGACGCGGCGGTGATCGGCGCGCCCGATGCCGACATGGGCGAACGTGTGGTGGCGGTGATCCAGCCGATGGATATGGCCGATGCCGGTCCGGCCCTGGCCGAAGAGCTGACCGCTTATCTCGGCGGCCAGCTCAGCCGGATCAAGATGCCGCGCCAGATCGATTTCCGCGCCGAACTGCCGCGCGAGCTGACCGGCAAGCTCTACAAGCGCCACCTGCGCGATGAATACAAGGCGGCTTACGATGCCGCGCAGACCGGAGCCTGATCATGGCCACTGTTGCTGCCCCGACCGCCTCTCCCGCCGATGCGATTGCGGTGATCGATCCGCAAAGCTACGCCGACTGGGACCCGGTGCTCGACGTGTTCGACCGGCTGCGTGAGCAAAGCCCGCTGACCCGGATCGAAAGCCCGACCGGCGATCACGACCCGTTCTGGCTGGTCACCGGTTACGATGCGGTGATGCAGATCAGCAAGGACAATGCGGGCTTCCTCAACGCCCCGCGCGCGACCGTGTTCACCAACCACACCGGCGAGGCGTTCGCCCGCCAGATCACCAAGCAGCAGGGCGAGGAAAGCCCCAACCTGGTCAGCAGTCTGGTGGTATTGGACGCGCCCAAGCATCCCAAGCTGCGCCGCCTAACGCAGGACTGGTTCATGCCCAAGAACCTGCGCACCATCGAGGCCGCGATCCGCGAGCTTGCGGTGCGGACGGTGGACAAGCTCATTCAGGCGGGAGAGGGTGGGCCTGGGGAAGACAAGATCGTGGATTTCGTCCAGCTGGTCTCCGCGCCATACCCGCTGCACGTCGTCATGCAGATCCTCGGCGTGCCCGAGGAAGACGAGCCGCGGATGCTGTTCCTGACGCAGCAGATGTTCGGCGGGCAGGACGAAGACCTCAACAAATCGGGCATCGCGGCACTGGCGCCTGAGCAAATCCTCCAGATCGTGACTGGCGCGGTCAAGGATTTCGAAGCCTATTTCGAAGGTCTAGCCGCGCAGCGCCGCGCCGCGCCGACCGCCGATGTCGCCTCGATCCTCGCTAACGGGCAAATCGATGGCGCGCCGCTCACCGCGCAGGATCTGGCGGGGTACTACATCATCATCGCCGCTGCCGGGCACGACACCACCAGCGCCAGCACTGCCGGCGCGATGCTCGCCTTGGCCCGCGATCCCGAGCAATTTGCCAAGGTCAAAGCAGATCGCAGCCTGGTTCCGGGAATCGTCGAGGAAGCGATCCGCTGGACCACTCCGGTGCAGCATTTCATGCGCACCGCCGCGCAGGATGCGATCGTCGATGGCATCCCGGTCAAAGCCGGTGACTGGCTGATGATCAACTATGTCGCCGCCAACCACGATCCCGCGCAATTCGAAAATCCGCGCAAGTTCGACGCGGCGCGAGCCGCCAACCGGCACATCGCCTTCGGGGCCGGCGCGCATCAGTGCCTCGGGCTGCACCTGGCCCGGCTCGAAATGCGGATTTTGTTCGAGGCTTTGCTCGACCGGCTGGACAATGTCGAGCTGGCGGGCGAGCCCAAACGCGCCAAAAGTACCTTTGTCGGCGGGCTCAAGACCCTGCCGCTGCGGTTTAGCGCGGCGCCTGCAGCCTAACGCGCAAGCCGCAACCGCCGCCGCCGCAGCGCCAGCAGCACGCCGCGCGGCAGCGGCGCAAACGGCGAAGGTTCAGCCGTTTTGGTGAAACCCCAGTCGGTGGGGATGCCGGGGATCTTGGCGTACCAAGCGGTCCAGTCGAATGGTGTGCGCGGTGTGCTCATACATGCCTCATACCGGGTTAGCGTTGCGTCTTGATGACAGTGCGTGACGACAGTGCGTTGGTGACAGTGTGTAAAGGTCAGGGCGCCGAAATCAGGGCGCCTCCGACCATGCGGCAGCCCGGCCCGGAGTAGCAAAGACCGGGCTGCCCGCGTGCAAACCGCTCTCGCCTAGCGTTTGCAGGCCTGTTTGGTCTGGTTGCCCGCCAGACTGCAATTGTACGACACGGTCTTGCCGTTGCTGAGCCGGGCCTGGACCATCCGCCCGCCGGGCCGAATGATGGGCACGGGGCGCGCTGCGATCGCGCGCGGCGCGGCGTATCTGGGCCGGGCCGCTGCAGCATAGGCGGGCTTGGCCGCGATCGGTTTCGCCAGCGCGTGTTTCGCTGCGGCGGGTTTGATCATGGCGGTTTTCATCGCCGCCGGTTTGGCGGCATTGGCAGGCGTTGCGGCCAAAGCCGCAGTGCCGGTGATCAGTGCTGCGACGGCGCTGAGCCCAAGCAGCACTGGCAGTTTACGCATGGTCATGGGCGGTTCCTTGGTGCGGGTGATCGTCAGGTCCGATGCACGGCGGCTTGGCGCAGGGGTCACTTCAAGCGGTCATGCATCGGTAACGCTGCATTAGCCTGCGCTGGCTGGCCGCGCGGTGACCAATGGGTTACAATTGGTTCATCTGCCGGGCTGCGAAGATGACCAAATTTTCATCTTGCCGCCAGCCGCCGATCACGGCTTGATGCTATAGGATCGCAACCCTGGTTAGGCCCGCGCGCATGTCGAAGAAAATTTTGATTATCGAGGACGATCAGCGCACCGCCGAATTTCTGTGCAAAGGGCTGAGCGATGCCGGCTATCTGACCGACCGCGCCGCCAATGGCCGCGACGGCCTGTTTCTGGCCACCGACGGCAGTTTTGACGCGGTCGTGCTGGACCGGATGCTGCCCGAAATGGACGGCATGGCAGTGCTGGCAGCAATGCGCGCGGCGCAGGTCCGCACCCCGGTGCTGATCCTCTCCTCGCTCGGCACGGTCGATGCGCGGGTCGAAGGGCTGACCTCGGGCGCGGACGATTATCTGGCCAAGCCGTTCGCTTTTTCCGAGCTGCTGGCGCGGTTGCGGCTGCTAATGGCGCGGTCAGACCAAGTCGCAGCACCGGTTGAAACCGCGCTCAGCTGCGCCGACCTGGAAATCAACCTGCTCACCCGCCGGGTGACGCGCGCCGGTCAGCGGATCGAACTGCAGCCGCGTGAATTTCGGCTGCTGGAATATCTGCTGCGGCACAAGGATCAGGTGGTGACCCGCACGATGATGCTCGAAGGGGTGTGGGAATACCATTTCGATCCCGGCACCAATGTGGTCGATGTTCACGTCAGCCGGCTGCGGCGCAAGATCGACGATGGCTATCCGCAGCCGCTGCTGCATACCGTGCGCGGCGCCGGATATATGCTGGGCCAGGCCGAATGAAGCCATCGGGGCGGCCCGCCGCGTGGTTCGGATCGACCACTCTGCGGCTGGCTGTCACGCTGGCCCTGACGCAGATCGTGACGCTCGCGCTGGGCCTGGGGGTGATGCACGCGCTGACCCGGCAGACGCTGACTGACGAAGCACGGATCGCCGCTGAGGTGGCCAGCGACGATCTGCGCGATGCCTTGCGCAGCGGCGGTGGCGCGGGCTTGCTGCGCGCGATCGGCAACCGGCTGGCCGCACCCGACGATCCCGATTTCGTGGTGCTGCTGCGCGGGGCCGACGGCGCGATTAAGGCGGGCAATCTGGCAGGCTGGCCCAGCCCTGCCAGCGCGCCGCAAAGCTGGCGGGTCGGCGCGCTGACACGCGCTGGCTCTCGCGCTGGTGCGGGCGCTGGTGCGGGCGCTGGCTCTGGCCCGGGTGCGGGCGCTGGCCTGGCCGCAGACCGGACTGAGCCGGCCGGCTATGTGATTGCCGCATTGCCCGATGGACAAAGCCTGCTGACCGGCGAAATGCTGCGCGATCATGGCCAGCTTAACCGTGCCAGCGCGCAATCGTTCGGCTATGCCATGCTCGCCGGGTTGCTGATCGCGGCGCTGGCTTCGTGGGCGATCTTGCGCGTGCTTGAACGGCGGATCGACCACTTCGGGCGCGCCGCGCGCGATTTTGCCAGCGGGCGTCTGAACACCCGGATTGCGCTGCAGCCCGATGGCGATGCGTTTGGGCGGCTGGGGATTGCGATCAACGCGATGCTTGAACGGATCGAAACGCTGGTGGCCGAACTGCGGGCGGTGACCGATTCGATGGCGCACGATCTGCGCTCGCCGGTGGCGCGGATCCGCTCGTCGCTCGAGCGTTCGCTGGGGGCGGCGCGCGATGATTCGGCGCGCAGTGCGCTGGCCGATGCGATCGACGAGACCGATGGCTTGCAGCGCCTGCTCGACACTGCGCTCGAGATCAGCCGAACCGAAGCCGGGATCGGCCGGAGCCAGTTTACGGGGTTCGATCTGACGGCGATGCTGCACGATCTGGCCGAGGTTTATGGTCCTTTGGCCGAAGAGCAGGGCTTCACCATCGAAGTCGCCGCGCCGCCCGCCACCGCGGTCACGGCGCACCGCGAGCTCTTGTTCCGGGCGATTTCCAACCTGATCGATAATGCCCTGAAATATGCCGACCAGGGTTCGCTGATCCAGCTGGCCTTCGGCCCGCCCAGCGGCGGGCACGTGGTGCTGAGTGTATCCGACGATGGCCCGGGGATCGCGCCGACCGATCACGACGAAGCGCTGCGGCGGTTCGGCCGGCTCGATCCGGCGCGGACCCGCTCGGGCGCGGGGCTGGGGATGGCGCTGGTCGCCACCATCGCCAGCTTGCACGGCGGATCGGTCATGCTTGGCCAAGCCAGCCCGCGCGGTCTGCGGGTCAGCCTGACGCTGCCGATTGCTGCAGCCGGGTAAGCTGCTGGTCGGCCGCCATGTTCCTGGGTGTTACACCCGCGATCGCTGGACGCACGCATGCTCACCCTTGCGGTTGCGGCCTGCGCAAGGCCTCGGCGCTGCGCTCGATCTGGCCGAGCGCGACACGTACCTGTTCCTGTGGTCGGCGGTCTCTCTGGTCGATGCGCTGTCGTTCGGCGGCAAGAAAAAGGGGGCCGACGGCGGCATCGACGGGCTGATTTATGCCGCCCAACCGGGCTTCTGAACGTGGCAAGAAATGGGCCCTGAAACCCGTTCAGGGTGACGGGTCTGGTTTGGTGAGGCGGATCAGCCCTCGCCCAGTAACCGCAGCGCCATCGCGCGGACGTCATCGGCCAGATCTTCACGCTCAAGCGCCATCGCCAGCGTCGCCTCGATCATCCCCAATTTGTTGCCGCAGTCATAGCGTTTGCCGCCAAACGTCACCGCATGGAACGGCTGGCTGCCGATCATCTGCGCCATCGCGTCAGTCAGCTGAATCTCGCCGCCCGCGCCCTTGCCCTGGTGCTCAAGCACCCGCATCACCTCGGGCTGGAGGATATAGCGCCCCGAGATGATCAGGTTCGACGGCGCCGCCTCGCGGGTGGGCTTTTCGATCAGGCCCAATACTTCCGTTATGGCGCCACTGCGACTGCCCGGCTTGATCACGCCATAGCTCGACACTTCGTCTTCGGGCACTTCGAGCACCGACAGCAAATTGCCGCCCAGCTCGTTATAAGCCTCGACCATCTGTTTCATGCAGCCCGGCGTGCCGATCATCAGTTCGTCGGGCAGGAAGATCGCGAACGGTTCATCGCCGACAATCGCCCGCGCGCACCAGATCGCATGGCCCAGGCCCAGCGGAACCTGCTGCCGCACGGTCACCAGATTGCCCGGCTGGACCCGCGTCGGCTCCAGCACGGCGAGCGACTTGTCGCGCTCGGTCATCGTTGTCTCAAGCTCGAACGCGTGGTCGAAATGCTCGACGATCGAGGTTTTGCCGCGCCCCGTGACGAAGATCAGCTGGTCGATCCCGGCCTCGCGCGCTTCGTCGACCGCGTACTGGATCAACGGACGGTCGATCACCGGGAGCATTTCCTTGGGAATCGCCTTGGTCGCGGGCAGAAAGCGCGTGCCCATCCCCGCGACGGGAAAGACGGCTTTGCGAATGGGTTTGTGGGAGGTCATTTGGCAGGGATTACAGGCCAATGTAACAACGTCAACCGCGCGCGTAGAATGGTTCACGCAGAGGCGCGGAGCAGAAGTGGAGGCGCAGAGAAAGCGCGCATCCGGCGCAGCCGCCTCGTCATTCCGCGGAGGCGTTTGACGCGGCGCTGAATGATTCGCAAGCCTGCGGCAAGGCGCAACACCTCTGCGCCTCCACTTCTCTCTGCGGCCTCTGCGCGAACCCTTTTTGCTTCCGCTTGCCGCACCAAAGTTTCCCGCTAAACGGACTGTCATGGACAAGATCATCATTCAAGGCGGACAGCGCCTTTCCGGCACCATTCCGATCTCTGGCGCGAAGAACGCCGCGCTTACCCTGCTGCCGTGCGCGCTGCTGACCGACGAGCCGCTGACGCTGCGCAATCTGCCGCGGCTCGCGGATATCGACGGGTTCCAGCACTTGCTTAACCAGTTCGGCGTCTCAACCTCGATTGCCGGCAATCGCCCGGAAGATTTCGGCCGGGTGATGACGCTCGAAGCAACCCGGATCACCTCGTCGGTCGCGCCGTACGAGCTGGTGCGCAAGATGCGCGCCTCGATCCTGGTGCTCGGCCCGATGCTGGCGCGGATGGGCGAGGCGACGGTATCGCTGCCCGGCGGCTGCGCGATCGGCAACCGCCCGATCGATCTGCATTTGAAAGTGCTCGAAGCGCTCGGCGCGCAGATCGAAATGGCGGCGGGCTATGTCCGCGCGATTGCCCCCGATGGCGGGTTGCCCGGCGGGCGTTATTCGTTCCCGGTGGTGTCGGTCGGCGCGACCGAGAACGCGCTGATGGCCGCCGTGCTGTGTACCGGCAAATCGACCCTCCACAACGCCGCGCGCGAGCCCGAGATTGTCGATTTGTGCAACATGCTGGTGGCGATGGGCGCGCAAATCGAAGGCATCGGCACATCCGACGTGACGATCCACGGCGTCCCCCGGCTGCACGGCGCAACCTACCGCGTGATGAGCGACCGGATCGAAGCGGGCTCCTATGCCTGCGCGGCGGCGATCACTGGCGGCGAGGTGACGCTGAAAGGCGCGAAGATCGAGGAAATGGACGCGACCGTACAGGCGCTGCGCGACGCCGGGGTCACGGTCGAACCGATGCCGGGCGGGCTGCACGTCGCCGCCGATGGCCCGCTCAAGGCGGTCAACATCTCGACCGCGCCGTACCCCGGCTTCGCCACCGATATGCAGGCGCAGCTGATGGCGATGCTGTGCCTGGCGCAAGGCACTTCGGTGCTTAACGAGACGATCTTCGAGAACCGCTACATGCACGTTCCCGAGCTGGGACGGATGGGCGCGCAGATCGAAACCTCGGGCCGCACCGCGATTGTTCACGGGGTGAGCAAGCTGACCGGCGCAGAAGTCATGGCGACGGACCTGCGCGCCTCGATGAGCCTGGTGATCGCGGGGCTAGCAGCGGAGGGCGAGACGCAGGTCCACCGGCTGTACCATCTGGACCGGGGGTACGAGCGGCTGGAAGAGAAGCTGGCCTTGGTCGGCGCGCAGATCGAGCGGGTTGGGGACGAGTGAATTTCTGGTCCTGAAGTCGGCCGATGAGTGAAATGCTCTTTTTGGGCGCAGCACTGTTGGCCGTAAGCGCGTAACACTTGATTCCGGCATTATTATCCGGCGAAATTCCGTCGCGGTGGCCTGTTCACCCACTAACCCGAGCAGCAAAGCCCGCGCAGTTCAAAAGGACTTTTCGCGTGTTTCTCGCTGCAGGATTGTTGGTCTGGCGCTATGGAGCTTAGCGATTTTGAAGCGCCTCTTGGGCTGATTGCTCTGCGGCCAAATAGACTTGATCTACCCCCCCAACGTCTGACGCAGCGCCGCGTTCATCCGGCTTAGGCAGCCCGGGCCGCTGTTGCGCAAAGCCTCGATCACATCGGGATCTAGCCGCAAGGTCAACGGATTAGAACCACTTCCACCCCAACCTTTACCGCAACGCTCTGCCAGCTGCGATCCGCCGTCCACGCGGGCAACCCATCGCGCAATGCTTGGGCCAAGCAGAATCGATCCCCCAGCGAAAGCCCCGCATCGGCTGTCTCTGCGCGCAATGAACCGGCCAGTGTTGCCACTGCGCGATCGGCTGGAATGATTTCGACTGGAAGCGGAAGCAAGGTTGCCTCCACTTCGTCCAGCGGGATGCCACGGTGCACGAAGTGACTAACCACTTCGGCATGATTGACCGCGCTCATGCGCGAATGGATGAGAATTTCGGCAACTCGCGCGCCGCCGGGCTCTGCCTTGAGCATCGCGAGCAGCGCCGATGCATCGAGGACCACTACGGTCATTCGCCCCAGTCTTTGTGCCGGTTGGCGAGGAACGCATCGACCGAGGCCTCGGGATCGTTACCAGTGTATTTGCGCACGATCCCCTGCGCATTGGCGACCGCTTGTGCCGTAGTGCGCAACACGATCGAGTTCGGCGTTTCTTCGACCAGCAGCTCACCGCCCCCGCTCAGCCCAAGCCGTTTGCGGAGCGCGGCTGGCAAGCTCAGGCGACCATTGGCGGTGATTTTGACATGATAAGCCATATGCGCTCCACATTCCAGTCTCAGGCATTAAGTGCAATTTGTGGCTTAACATGTCAAATTTGTCATTGCTCGTCAGCCTCACCGCTCCCCCGGCTCGGGCGGCGGCGGCGGCGGGGCGTCCCATTCCTGGTCGTATTCGATGTGGCTGTCGATCGCTTGACCCGCAGCGTTGCGCGCGGGCTTGAACTTGAAGCGCTGCATGATCAGCCGGCAGGTGGTGCTGTCTAATTCGCGGCTGCCGCTGGTGCGGATCACGCGGCAGGCGGTGGGACGGCCATTGGCACCGACTGCCACTTCGGTCTCGGTCGTGCCGCTGATGTTGGCCTCGCGCAGTGCCTTGGGATAATCGCCGTTCTTGATCTTGCCGCCGGTCCATTCCGCATCGGTCCCGCCGCCGTCGCCATCCCCGCTGCCCGCACCGGGACCATCGCCGCCATTGCCCGATCCGGTGCCGGCGCCTTGGCCTGCGGCACCGCTGCCGGGGCCGGGCTGGACCGCTGCACCGGGGTTCAGGCCGACCGCAGCCGCCGGCAGCTTGGCGGAAGGGATTGGTTTGGGCGGGACCACGATCCTGAGCGGTTCGGTCAGCGGCACCGCCTCAGCCTTGAGCGAGGGCGGTGCAGCGCGGCCGTTATCGGCTGAGGCGCTGGCCTTGAGGCGTTTTTCAGGCGGGAGCGGCGGATCCAGGTTGATCGACACAAGGCTGGCCGGAGCCTTGGGCAACAGCGCCAAGGGTCCGGCCAGTCCATAGATCAACGTGACGATGACCAGTGCCTCGATAGCCACGGCCGCAATGGCAGCCCGGCCCCGGGGTCCGCGCGCATGATACCGGTCCAGCTGCGGGCCGGGCCAAGCGGGCGATCCTGCCACGGATTAACGGCGGTACGTGTGGCAACGCTTTTTGGCAGAAATCGTGCGATCGACCGCGCGGCCGGCAAACGCACCGCCGACTGCGCCGGCAGCAACACCCAGAATTCCGCCGCCGATCACCTTCGAGCCGACCACCGCGCCAGTCGCGCCGCCA
>JANMBA010000156.1:0-2704 GCA_031360105.1 Novosphingobium sp. | reverse complement strand
CACCTGACGATCGATCCGGGGCAACCCAGCGAAAGCCGCCGGTTCCAGCTGGCGCATCAGCTGGCTGCGCTCGCACTCAAGGACGAGATCGCGGCGGTGATCGAGGCGGCGGCACTGCGCAGCCCCGCCTCCCGCCAATTGCTGTTTGTGGGCCTGTGCAATTACGCCGCCGGGGCGCTGCTGATGCCCTACCGCCGGTTCCGCCGCGAGGCGCGCAGCGCACGCCATGATATCGACCAGTTGGCGGGCGCGTTCGGGACCAGCTTCGAGCAGACTTGCCACCGCCTCTCAACGCTTCAGCGCGCGGACTTGCGCGGGGTACCGTTCTTCTTTTGCCGGGTCGATATGGCGGGCAACATCACCAAGCGGCATTCGGCGACCCGGCTGCAATTTGCCCGGTTTGGCGGGGCCTGCCCGCTATGGATCGTGCACGAGGCGGTGGCGATCCCCGACCGGATTTTGGTCCAGCTGGCCGAAACCCCTGACGGGGTGCGGTATGTCTCGATGGCCAAGGGGCTGGTCAAGCCATCGGGAAGCTATGCCCGAGCTCCCCGCCGCTATGCCGTCGCGCTGGGCTGCGAGGCCGAGCATGCCAGCGAATTCGTCTATGCCGACGGGCTTGATCTGACCGCTGAGCGCGGGGCGGCACGAATTGGTATATCGTGCCGGATCTGCCCGCGCCGCGATTGCGATCAGCGCGCCTTCCCGCCCAGCGACCGCCCGATCAGCGTCGATCCTGATCACCGCGGCGTGGTGCCATATACGGTGGCGTGATTTGCGGTGGCTTTCGCGGCGCCAAACCGCTAGGGCGCGCGGCATCCCCGCTATTGCCGCGCCGCCATTGCTGCGGTGCGCGCCAGAACCCATTCCCCAGTCGTCCGCCCCGCACTGCCGGAGCGCCGCGCCGCAGACCGTGTTGAACCAATGTCCGAAGCCGAAATCCAGATTGAACCCGAAACCGCAATCGAAGCCGTGACGCCGTTCACGCAGCTCCCCGCGCCGCTCGCCGCAGCGCTGACGGAGCGCGGCTATGCCGAGCCGACTTCGGTGCAGGCCGCTGTGCTCGAACCCGAAGCGCTGGGCCGGGACATGATCGTCTCCGCGCAAACCGGATCGGGCAAGACCATCGCGTTCGGGATCGCGATAATGCGCGAATTGCTGGCCGATGGAGCTGCGCTGCCGCCAGCCGGATCGCCGCTCGCGCTGGTGATCGCGCCGACCCGCGAGCTGGCCTTGCAAGTCAGCCGCGAGCTGGAATGGCTGTGCGCCAAGGCCAATGCCCGGATCACGACCTGCGTCGGCGGGATGGATCCGAGCAAGGAGCGCCGCGCGCTGCATCACGGCGCGCATCTGATTGTCGGCACCCCGGGGCGGCTGCGCGATCATCTGGAACGCGGCGCGCTCGACCTTTCGAAGCTGGCCTATATCGTGCTCGATGAAGCTGACGAAATGCTCGACATGGGTTTTCGTGATGATCTGGAACAGATCCTCGACGCGACCCCCGAAACGCGCCGGACCTTGATGTTCTCGGCCACCATGCCGCGCCCGATTGCCGCGCTAGCCCAGCGCTATCAGCACAATGCGCTGCGCATTTCGACCGTCGGCGATGATCGCGGCCACGGCGATATCGATTATCAAACCGTCGCCGTCTCACCCTCGGATATCGAAAACGCGGTGATCAACCTGCTGCGCTTTCACGAGGCCGAAACCGCGATGCTGTTCTGCGCGACGCGCGACAACGTACGCCATCTGCATTCCACACTGGTTGAGCGCGGGTTTGCCGCCGTCGCCTTGTCGGGCGAGCACAGCCAGAACGAGCGCAACTATGCTTTGCAGGCGTTGCGCGATGGCCGCGCGCGGGTGTGCGTGGCTACTGACGTGGCCGCGCGCGGGATCGACGTCGCCTCGCTCAGCTTGGTGATTCACGTGGAAATTCCCCGCGATGCCGAAACCTTGCAGCACCGCTCGGGCCGGACCGGGCGCGCCGGGCGCAAAGGCACGGCGGTGATTATTGTGCCTTATCCGCGCCGCCGCCGGGTCGAAGAAATGCTTCGCCGCGCGCGGATTGCCGCGACCAGCGCCGAAGTGCCAAGCGCCGAGATGATCCGCGAACGGGACCGCCAGCGGCTGTTCGAGACCTTGCTTGAGCCAGTCGAGGGGACCGAAGAAGAACTGGAGCTGGCGCAGCGACTGCTCGATCAGCGCGGCGCGCTCGATTTGGCAGTGGCCTTAGTTCGCCAACACAGCAAAGCCATGCCCGCGCCTGAAGAACTGATTGATCTGTCGAAGCGCGGCGAAGATCCGCGCGCTGACAAATCGCATCACCGCGACGGGTTCGATGATACAGTGTGGTTCCGGATGGACATCGGCCGCCGCCAGAACGCCGATCCGCGCTGGATCCTGCCGCTGCTGTGCCGCCGCGGGCACATTACCCGCAACGAGATTGGCGCAATCCGCATCGCCGCCAACGAAACCTTCTTTCAGGTTCCGCGCAGCATCGAGGCCAAAGTGCGCGAAGCCTTGCAGCGCACCCTGACCGAGGGCGCCGAGGATGAAAGCGGGATCCGCATCGAACCCTCGCCCGACGGCGGCCAGCAGGGCGGCGAGCGGCCATCACGCCAACCGGCCCGGCAACCTGCGCATCAACCCGCGCGTCAGCCGGTCAGCCGGCCGGCAGCGCCAGCGGCCAGCCACGCGCCCAGCC
>JANMBA010000149.1:0-4386 GCA_031360105.1 Novosphingobium sp. | reverse complement strand
GCTCGATGCATCCCAAGCGGCGTTCGATCTGTGGAATTCCCAAATGGATGATAGCGGATCGCGTCCGCCCAAAGGCATCCGCGCCAAATTCCAGGACGCCTATGTCCATTTGCGTGGAGCGGTACTGGGGCTGGAGACCGCGCAGTCCAAACTTGACAAGTTGGAAGCAAAGCTGATCGTCAGCACGCATCAGCGCTGGCCGGGCAGCGGCGTGATCGACCAGTCGGGCGTTATCACCGACACCAAGCTGGCCGACAAGGCCCGCAAAGCATTCATCAACCCTGCCGCCGTGTTGAGCGACGTGGAAAATGGCAAACTGGCCTTCAAATTTTCGTTCAGTCTGGCGCCAGTCGGTACGTCGCCCTATTCGACCTATCCCAAGCCGAGCAATATTCCGGCCAACGTAGGCCGCATCGGTTTGCCCTATCGCCTCCCAGCAAACGGGGAGCTGGTTGTGCAACAAACCATTGGGGACAAACGCGAAGACCTGCTGACCCAGCCCGTGCTGGCGCGTCAGCTTGGCCGGGTCATGATCCTGCCCTGCACCGGGCGGCCCTTGGTCAAAACCGGGTGCTCGTTGAACTTCGACAAGTCCGGGGTGCTGACCAAAGCCGGAACCAGCGTTGACGGTGCAGCGGGCGAAAAAGTGGTCGACGTGGTGGGCGGCGTAGTTGACGCAGCCGCCGGGCCGGCCAAAGCCATCCGCGACCGGGCTGAGCGCCGCCGCAATGCGCCCGAAGCAGCCCGCGCCGAACAGTTGGCGCAACTGGAGCTAGACCAAAAGCTGGCGGCTGCCCGCCAAGCCAAGCTTGATGCCCCGAGCAAAGTCGCCGAAAAGCTGGCACAGGACGAAATTGACGCGATCGACCGCGAACGTTCGTTGCTGGAAGCCCGACAAAAACTCAAAGAAGCGCAGGACAAGATTGCCGCCCCGGCGCCTTAGGCCCATCCACCAACCACCAACCCCTATCGGCCAACAACATTGACACTAACAGCCGTGCGCGCGAGGCAGGAACTGCTTGGCGCGCACGGTTTTGGCTGTTGAGGCGCTTGTCCGGTTTGGGAGTTATGCCTTTATGAAATCACGTTTTCTGATCGCCGGTGCCGCCTTGGCCGTGCTGGCTGCACCGTTCGCCACCAGTGCATTGATCGCGCAAGGGAGCGCCACTTTGGCAGCCGCCGCAGCCGCCCCCGGCAAGCCTGCGATTGGGGCCTGGGGGGTCGATCTGGCGGGCGGCGATGCCAGCGTCAAGCCGGGCGATGACTATTTCCGCTACACCGCCGGCAAATGGTTCGACGCCACCGTCATCCCAGCCGACCGCGCTTCAACCGGGACCTTTTATGATCTGCGCGAGCACACCCAGGATCAGCTGAAAGCGCTGATTACCACTGCCGAGCCGGGCAGCAAGGTGGCCGGCTTCTATACCAGCTTCATGGACGAACAGCGGCTTGAGACGATTGGCATTGCCCCGCTCAAGCGCGATCTGGCAGCGGTTGCTGCGATCAGAACCAAGGCGCAGTTCGCCCGCTTTATGGGCCGGACCAATGGCCGCTTCGGCGCCAGTGTGATCGATATGGGGGTCAGCTCCGATACCGCCAATCCCAACCTCAACGTGCTCTATCTGGGCCAGGGCGGCCTGGGCCTGCCCGAACGCGAATATTATTTTGCCGACCAGTTCAAAAAGCAGCGCGATGCTTACCGCGCCTATATCGCGCGCACGATGACCATGGTGGGCAACCCCAATCCGGCCGCTGCCGCTGATACGATCATGGCGTTCGAAACCCAGATTGCGGGCAAGAGCTGGAAGGTCGCGGATCGCCGCCAGATCGAAAAGATCAACAATCCGATGAGCACGGCGCAGCTGATGGCCTATGCGCCGGGGCTGGACTGGGCGCAATTCTTCGCCGGATCGATGGTTACCCCGCAAAAGCGCATGATCGTGGGCGAGAATACTGCGGTGCGCGATATTGCGCAAATCTATGCCAACACCCCGCTGGCCACGCTGAAACTGTGGCAGGCGTTCCACGTCGCCGATCAGGCGGCACCCTATCTCACCAAGGCGATGGTCGACAGCCGGTTTGATTATGCCAAGACCCTGTTGGGCGTTTCGGTAAATCGGCCGCGCTGGAAGCGGGCGGTCGATCTGGTCGGCGGTTCGCTGGGCGAACTGGTCGGGCAGACCTATGTGTCCGATTACTTCCCGGCCTCATCGAAGGCCAGGATGGAAGTGCTGGTCAGCAACCTCAAGGTCGCGATGGCGGGGCGGATTCAGGCAAATGACTGGATGGGGGCCAGCACCAAGGCCGCCGCGCTGGAAAAGCTGGCCCGCATGGACGTGATGGTCGGCTATCCGGAAAAGTGGCGCGATTACAGCAAGCTGGCGGTGCTGCCGGGTGATCTTTACGGCAACGTTCAGCGCACCGGAGTGTTCAACAACGCCTACCAGATGAGTTTTCTGGGCAAGCCGGTTGACCGCAAGCTGTGGGGAATGAACCCGCAGACAGTCAACGCCTACAACGGCGGCCTGGAAAACAAGATCGTGTTCCCGGCTGGCATTCTGCAGGCACCGTTCTTTGATCCCAACGCCGATGATGCGGTTAATTACGGCGCGATCGGTGCGGTGATCGGCCACGAAATCAGCCACGGGTTCGATGATCAGGGCCGCAAGATCGATGCATTGGGCAAGGTCCGCGATTGGTGGACGGCCGAAGACGGCAAGCGCTTCGAACAGCAGGCCAAAATCTTTGGCGATCAATATGCCAAATTCGAAGCCGCCCCGGGTGCCTTCATCAACCCTGATCTGACCATGGGCGAAAACATTGCCGATTTCGCCGGGGTCTCGGTCGCGCTCGATGCGTATCACGCTTCGCTGGGCGGCAAAGCCGCGCCGGTGATCGACGGGCTGACCGGCGACCAGCGGTTCTACCTGGCCTATGCGCAAGTGTGGCGTTCAAAAGCGCGTGAGGATGCAGTTCGCAATCAGGTCGCGACCGATCCGCATAGCCCGGGCCAGTTCCGCGCATATGCGCCGCTGCGCAATGTTCAGGCGTGGTACGATGCCTGGAACGTGCAGCCCACCGACAAGCTGTATATCGCGCCCGAAAAACGCGCGAAAATCTGGTAAGCCGGCCACCTGCGCCAAACCATTCAGCCAATACTCATGGGGGCAGCGGCAACGCTGCCCCCGATTGCTTTTCAGGAGATTTTCGATGCGCTCGCTTCCCGCCCAAGTTTCGTTTGGCGTTTCCCTTACCGCGCTCGCGCTGACCGGCTGCGCCATGTCTGACGCCCGCACCGCCGCCACCCCGGTCGCCACCGCCACCGCCGTGGCCTATGCCCCGGTGATCCCGGTCGGTACCGGCATTTTCGCTGCTGAATCAACGCTGCCGTTTCATGCACCCGACTTCGCGCGGATCAAGGACAGCGATTACCAGCCGGCGATTGAGCAGGCGATTGCGATCCAGCTGGCCGAAGTGGCGGCGATTGCCAACAACCCCGAAGCGCCGACGTTTGATAACACGATGGTCGCACTGGAACGTTCGGGCCAGATGCTCGGGCGGGTCTATTCGGTGTTCAGCGCGCTGACCGGTGCGAACACCAATGACGCGCTTGATGCCATCGACACCGCGACCGCGCCCAAGCTGGCCGCGCTGCGCGATGATATTACGCTGGATCCGATGCTGTTTGCCCGGGTGAAGTCGCTGTACGATAGCCGCGCAACCCTTGGCCTTGAACCCGATCAGTTGCAGCTGCTGACGCTGCAATACAATGCCATGGTGCACAATGGTGCCAATCTCAACGATGCTGACAAGGCCACCTTGAAAGGCATCAATGGCGAGCTTTCAACGCTTTCGACCGACTTTTCGCAGCGGCTGACCAAAGGCACCAAGGACGGCGCACTGGTGGTCACCGACCAGGCCAAGCTGGCTGGAATGAGCGACGCCGATGTTGCCGCCGCCGCCAAAACTGCGGCGGATCGCGGCCTGCCCAAGGGCAGCTATGTGCTCGCACTGCAAAACACCACGCAGCAACCACTGCTATCGTCGCTGACCGATCGGGCGACCCGGCAGGCGCTGTACGAGCGCAGCTACAATCGCTCCGAACGCGGCGACGCGAACGATACCCGCGGCCTGGTGCAAAAGATCGCAATGCTGCGCGCGCAAAAGGCCAAGCTGCTGGGCTTCCCCGATTATGCGAGCTTCACGCTGTACGATCAGATGGCGCAAACCCCGGCCAATGCGATCGGGCTGCTCAGCCAGATGCTCCCGGCGATCGGCGCGGCGCAGCGGCGCGATGCGGGCGCGCTCAATTCGCTGATCAAGACGCAGGGCGGCAAGTTCGCGGTCACTCCGGCCGATTGGGATTTCTATTCGGAAAAGCTCCGG
>JANMBA010000103.1:0-4557 GCA_031360105.1 Novosphingobium sp. | reverse complement strand
GAAGGCAAGCGGATTATCCTGATCGACGATTCGATTGTGCGCGGCACCACTTCGATGAAGATCGTGCAGATGATGCGCGATGCTGGTGCCACCGAGATTCACATGCGCGTCGCCAGCCCGCCGACGGAGCATTCGTGCTTTTATGGTGTCGATACGCCCGAGCGGAGCAAGCTGCTCGCCGCGACGCGCGATATCGCGCAGATGACCAAATTTATCGTTGCCGACAGCCTGGCGTTCGTCTCAATCGACGGGCTGTACCGCGCGCTCGGCGATACCAAACGCAACAACGCCTGTCCGCAGCATTGCGATGCGTGTTTCACCGGCGATTATCCGACCACGCTGACCGATCAAATTGACCGCCAGACCGATGAGGGCCAGTTCGCCTTCCCGGTTGTCACCGCGATATGAACGCCAGTCAGTGACCGACTTGACTGGCCAAATCGCGCTAGTAACCGGCGCTAGCAAGGGCATCGGCGCCGCAACCGCGCTGGCGCTGGCCAAGGCGGGCGCGCATGTCGTGCTGACGGCGCGCACTGCCAAAGCGCTGGAAGCGGTTGAGGAGACTATTTTTGCGGCTGGCGGTTCGGCAACGATTGCTCCGCTCGATCTGGGCGATGCCGATGGGCTGGCGCGACTGGCCAATGCGCTGGCTGAGCGCTGGAGCGTGCTTGATGTGCTGGTCCACGCCGCGGCGGTGCTGCCCGAACTGACCTCGGTGCGTGATATCGATCAGACCCAGTTTTCCAAGACGCTGACGATCAATGTCCTTGCCACCCAGATGCTGATTGCGCGGTTCGATGCATTGCTGCGGGCGAGCGCCAATCCGCGGTTCGTTTATCTGACCACCAGCGTCGCCACCGCCCCGCGTGCTTATTGGGGCGCATACGCCGCGAGCAAGGCGGCGGCCGAAAATCTGGTCGCCAGCTACGCCGAGGAAGCGCGCAATACCTCAAAAGTGCGGGTCGCCATTGTTGATCCGGGCGCCACCCGAACTACCATGCGGGCCAAGGCTTATCCGGGCGAAGATCCGGCCTCGGTCAAGCCGCCCGAAGCGGTGGCGGCGCGGATCGCCGGGCTGCTTGGTGAACAGTTCGCCAGTCCGCACCGCGAAATCGTTAACCTTTCCTCATAATCTGCTGGCAACCGCGCTGAGCGATACTGTGCCAAGCCTGCCGGGAAAGGTCCCGCACAGGCTGCCTAAATTTTAGGGCAAGGGGCGGAAATCATGAGCGAGCTGTTGTTGATGACCAAGGATCCCTATTTTGCCGCCGCGCAAGAAGATCGCAGTGCGCCGCGCACCCGCGTCGCCATTCCGGCCACCTTGCGGATATCGGGCGGACGCGGGTTTCAGACCGTAATCCATGACTTGTCGCTCAGCGGGTTTTGCGGCGCAGCGGTTAACCGGCTGCAACTGGGCACTGTGTGCTGGCTGACCCTGCCGGGGATCGAAGCGCTGCAAAGCGAAGTGATCTGGTGGGACAACAGCCTGGCCGGATGCGCGTTCGAAAAACTGCTCAGCCCGATCGTGCACGACAACATCCTGTCGCGCTGGCAGGCCAATGCATCGTTTCGCCCGGTCTGCTGACCGGACCAATCGCATTTCCCCGGGTTCGGGCACAGGCTTGGTCCTATCCCCCCATTGGCACAGTCCTGACCGGGCCCGGGGGAACCCACTTACCCGCTGGCGCGCAGCGTGACTTGCGCCACGGTAATCGCGCCACCGCGAAAGCCGCCTTCGCAGTACATCAGATAAAACCGCCAGAGCCGCTGAAACCGCTCGTCGAACTGGGCTGGCAAGCGGCCTTCTGCGGCGGCCCGGTCGAAATCCTCACGCCAGATGCGCAGGGTTTCGGCATAGTCTAGCGGGAAATCAGACTGATCGGTCCAGGCGAGCCCGCGCTGCGCCGCCAGCCGCCGGAACTCCGCCTCGCTGACCAGCATCCCGCCGGGGAAAATATAGGCCTGGATAAAATCCGCGCTGGCGGCATAGGCCGGAAACAACGTTTCACGGATCGCGATATACTGGATCGCTGCCCGCCCACCCGGGGCCAGGTTGCGGGCGATGCAATCGAAGAAAGCTGGCCAATAGGTACGCCCGACCGCCTCGACCATCTCGACGCTGGCAATGCCATCGAACTGCCCGGCGACATCGCGGTAATCCTGCTTGCGAAAATCGATCGCGGGATGTTCGGCGCGCGCGTATGCCAATTGCTCGTCCGAGAGGCTGATCGCGGTGACGCGCGCCCCGCCCGCCTGAAGCCGCGCAGCCAACGCGCCCCACCCGCAACCGATTTCCAGCACCGCCTTGGCGCCTGCGATCCGCGCGGCCACGCTGGCCAGCTTGTCCTGCTGCGCACCCTCAAGATCGGCCGTCCCGCGATCAAACCGCGCGCTGGAATAGACCATGGCCGGATCAAGCCACGCGGCGTAGAAATCGTTGCCCAGATCATAGTGCGCGTGAATGTTGCGGCGCGCCCCGGCGCGGGTGTTGCGGCGCAACCAGTGCACCGCGCGGGCGGCCCAGCGCCACGGCCCGCGCGCGCGAATGGTTTTGCCCATGGCATCAGCATTGGCGACGAACAGCGTGAACAGCTGGACTGGATTCTCGCTGCTCCATTCGCCCGCTTCCCAGCCCTGGTATAGCCCGATCGAACCACCGGTGGCGACCCGGACCAGCCCGCGCCAACTATGCAGGCTCGCCTCGGCCATAACCCCCGGCGCGCGGCCGCCCAACACCCGGCTGCTGCCGTCGGGAAAGGTTGCGCGCAGCGACCCCGTGGCGAGCCCGGCATCGAGCCGCTCAGCCAGCTTGCGGGCCAGGCCCGCCCACAGCCACGCAAACAGCTGGGAGCGGTTCAGGCCCACGCGCGGCGGGGGCATGCGGGCGATTTTAAGGGATGCGCGATCGTCGCTGCGCTGTGCAGTCATGGGCGCGCATATGGACCGGCGCCGGGGCTACTTCAACCGGCTTTTGGTGCTAATTTTCCGGTTATCGTAGCCAGCACGCTTTCGTTGAGCGACCGTTCGAATTCGCAGTCGAATTCAAACGCTGCGACCCATGCAACCCGCGCCGCTACCGGTTCGATCAACGGCAGCTTCAGGAAGAACTGATCGTTTTCGTGAAGCAGAAAAACCCCGGAAATGCGCGCTCCCAAGGTCGAAATATCGCTAGCCTGCACACTGGCTCGGCGCGGTCCGCTGCGGAATTGCACTTCGGCGGCAAACCGGTAACGGTCAGCGCGGCGGCCGCCCGTGGTCTGAAATTGCGGATTGATCGACATCTTGCGCACCACAGTTTTCTTTGGTGGCTGCAACCCTGCGCCGCTCCGGGTAAAATACTGGTTACCGCGGCGTTAGGCATCGGTCCCCGGCGCACAGGCTGGCCGCGCGCTCAATTGTTGGCGGCGACCAGCAGCAGCACTGCGTCCATTGCCGCCACCACGCTTTGGCCAGCGGGAATGTCGTTGGCGAAAAAGGCAAAGGTCAGTTGCCGTCCGCTGGCGGCGCGGAAGGTGCCGGAGATCGCGCTGGTGGCATTTAGCGTGCCGGTTTTGGCGGCGAGATTGCCTTCGAGCGGCGTGCCCATAAACCGGCGCTTCAGCGTCCCGTCCACCCCGGCGATCGGCAGCGATGCGGTCCAGGCCGGACCCCATGGCTGAGCCGCGATCCAGCGCAGCAAGGTCACCGCAGCGCGCGGCGAGACACGGTTGTAAGTCGACATGCCCGAGCCATCGGAGAAATCGTAGCCCTCGCGCGGGAGGCCGGCTTCGTCGAAGAGCGCGCGTTCGGCGGCGAGGCCGTCTTCGAGCGATCCGGTCCCGGTCTGGCTGCCGATCCGCCGCAGCAGTTGCTCTGCGTGGTGATTCTGGCTGACCTTATTGATGATCGATACGTCCGCTGCCAGCGGTAGCGGAGTGAGCGTGGCAAGCGGCTCACCCCAGCCTTGTCTAGCGCTTTCGAGTAGCACCTCCGTCGCTTGCGGGCGTGCCAGGTCGGTGCTTACGGGCCGGTGGCGAGCCTCTACCTTGCCAAGCACTTTCACCCCGCGCGCGCGCAGCATGTCAGCAAAGGTCTGCGCAGAAAATTCAGCCGGGTCGTCGATCCCGCTCCGCTCGCTCCATTCGGCACCCCCCACTGGCATCTCGCCATAAAGCCTGAAATCACGCGAATTGATCTCGTGCTCAATCCGAAGTGTCAGGGGTGCGCCCTCGATCGTCAGGCCTTCGTTGATCAACCTGACATAAGCTGGCGCAGTGACCACCGGCGGCAGCCCTGGTCCGCCCGGAGTAACCTTGAGCATCATCTCGTTGCTATCGAGCGACAGCGCCGACGCTGCGGTTGCATCGTTCGATCCGAGATTGTTCCAGCTCATTCCCGGACTCCAGCGCTGATCCGGAAATGCGGTATCATCGCCGTTCACATCGCCGACGACCTTCGATCTTGCTGCCACTGCATCGGCAAGCGTCGCCAGGCAGTCGCTCACGCAATCGGCTGCGCTCGACATTCGCGCGTCGCCGCGGCCAAAAAGGATTACGTCCAGGGCACCCTTGCGCCTGC
>JANMBA010000102.1:0-4840 GCA_031360105.1 Novosphingobium sp. | reverse complement strand
TGCGCCGGAGTCATATCTCCCCCACCGCGCATTTCGGACAGCCGCACCTTCACGCCGCGCCGCGCCAGCTGCCACGCGGCTTCGCTGCCCGCGAGTCCGCCGCCGATAATGTGCACATCGTAAGTCATTGCCCAAGCGCCTAGCCTTGCGCGCTGCAAATGGAAACGCCAAGCATGGCCGGGGGGAGAATTATCGATGCCGGAACGCGCGCCAATCGAGCACCGGGCATGGCTGGCGGCGAGCCTGCTGGCGGGGATCAGCTTCTATTTCGCCAAGGACGCGGCTTTGCGCGCGCCCGCTTTTATCGTGTGGAAAGGCGCGGGCGTAGCGCTGCTTGCGGTCTGGGCTTTGCTTCATCCGCGCAGCCGCGAAGTGCTGCTTGTCGCGCTGGTAATGACGCTCGGCGCGGCAGGCGATATGCTGCTCGAATGGAACCAGACAGCGGGCGGGGCGGCATTTCTGCTCGGGCATATCGTAGCGATGTGGCTTTATCTGCGCAATTGGCGGCCGAATATAACGCCCAGCCAGCGCTTGCTGGCTTCGTTGGTCGTTCCGGTCAGCGTGTTCGTTGCCGCAGTGTGCAGCCCGCCTGCGCAGCAAATGGCAACCGCGATCTATGCCTTCTTCGTCGCAGGCATGGCAGCGAGCGCGTGGACAAGCCGGTTCCCGCGGTATCGAACCGGCATCGGAGCAATGATGTTTCTTGCTTCGGATCTTTTGATCTTCGCGCGGATGGGACCACTCACAAACAGTCTGTTACCTGGCCTGCTGATCTGGCCGCTCTATTACGCTGGCCAATTTCTGATCTGCATTGGCGTAGTTGGGACGAGCAAAAACCGCGGAACCTAGCCAGCCCAGGCCGCAATCGTGGTGCGGTGCAGTTCGCGGCGGTGGCCTTCATATCCGCCGGTCGCCTTGTGCAGTACCGAACGGTTATCCCATAGGATCAGCATGCCCGGCTCCCACTTGTGGGCATAAACGAAGCGCGGATCGCCTTGCCAGGCTTGCAGATCGCGCAGCAGCGGGATGGCTTGTTCGTCGGTCATGCCTTCGATCCCGACGATGTAGCCAAGCGTGGAGAAGAACGCGCGGCGGCCGGTTTCGGGATGCGCGGTGACCAGCGGATGGGTCTGCGTGGCGAGCGCGGCCAGGCTGGGGCGGATGTCCATGCTGCGGCCCTTGTCACCCTTGCCATAGGAACCATCGGGGGCATACGGCAAACGCGCCGAGTGCACCGCCACCAGATCGGCGTAGCGCGCTTGTTCGGAGCCGCTGAGCGCCTCCCACGCGGCGTGCTGGTTAGCGAAAAGGGTATCGCCCCCGGTGGGCGGAATGTCGATGGCGAGCAAACAGGTGCCGGCCGGTGGGCGGGCCTGAAAGCTCCAGTCAGAATGCCAGTTTTCGGCAAACAACGGGCTGTGCTCGTCCGCCTCGCGCCGGATCGCGGCGATGTGCTGGCGGCCCGCGATCGGGGCAAAGAACGGATCGTCGCCGAACGCGCCGAAATATTGGGTGAAGCGTTCGAGGTCGTCATCGGACATATGCTGATCGGGGAAGGCCAGCACGTGATGTTCGAGCCAGGCCGCGCGGATCGCAGCGATGGTGGCGCCATCGAGCGGCTGCGACAGGTCGAGCCCGGTGATGCGCGCGCCGCACGCATCCCCCGAAGGCTCGACCCGCAAGGTCACTCTTCGGTGGCTTCCGGCGGCGGCATAGCGTCCAGATCTATCGCCTCATCGGCCTCGCCATCGTCACCCTCAGCTTCGGCCAGCCGCACCGCGCTGACCACGTGTTCGTTATCGGCCACATTGAACAGCCGAACCCCCGCGCTGCCCCGGCCGATCACGCGCAATGACTCAAGCGGCAAGCGGATCAGTTTGGCTTGATCGGTGACCAGCACCAGTTGGTCGGCGCGGGTCGCGGCGAAGCTCGCCACCACTGGGCCGTTGCGGGCGATATTATCGATATTGGTGATGCCTTGGCCGCCGCGCCCGGTGCGGCGATATTCGTACGCCGAACTGAGCTTGCCATAGCCATTGGCGCAAACCGTCAGGATAAATTGTTCGCTTTCGGTCAGATAGGCAAAGCGATCCTGATCGGCCATTTCGCCGTCTTTTTCAGGCTTCCAACCGGCAAAGCGCAGGTATTCATCGCGCTCGTCCTGATCCTTCATGCCAACGCGGTGGAGGATCGATAGCGAGATGACCTCGTCGTCACCTTTCAGCGTCATTCCGCGCACCCCGGTGGAAGTGCGGCTGGTAAACTCGCGCACTTCATCACCGGCAAAGCGGATCGCTTTACCCGCGCGGGTGACCAGCAGCACGTCGTCGCCTTCTTCCAGCAAGGCCACCCCGATCAGGTGATCGGCCGAGCCTTCATCGAACCGCATCGCAAACTTTCCGTTGGTCGGGATATTGGCGAAGGCATCCATCGCATTGCGGCGGACTGAACCCTTGGCGGTAGCGAATACCACCGACAATTTGCCCCATTCGGCCTCATCCTCGGGCAGCGCCAATACGGTCTGGATCGTTTCCCCGGTATCGAGCGCGGGCAGCAGATTGACAATCGGACGGCCGCGCGTGGCGGGCCCGCCTTCGGGCAACTTCCACACCTTGAGCCGATACACTTTGCCCGCGGTCGAAAAGAACAGCACCGGATTGTGAGTCGAGGTGACGAACATCGTTGTCACCGCATCTTCGTCTTTGGTCGCCATCCCGGCGCGGCCCTTGCCGCCGCGGTTCTGCGCGCGGAAGGTGGAAAGCGGCGTGCGTTTGATATACCCGTCGAGCGTTACGGTGACGACCATATCGTCGCGTTCGATCAGGTCTTCGTCGTCCAGCCCGTCCCAGGCCGGCGCAATCTCAGACATGCGCGGGGTGGCGAAAGCGGTTCGCACCGCAGTCAGCTCGCCAATCATCACTCCGTACAGTTTGACCCGGTCGCCCAGGATCGAGAGAAACTCTTCAATCGCCAGCGACAATTCCTTTAGCTCGCCGCCAATCTCATCGCGGCCCAGTGCGGTCAGCCGGTGCAGCCGCAGATCAAGGATCGCGCGGACTTGCGCGTCCGACAGCCGGTAGGTGCCGCCCGCTTGCTCGGCATCGGGCTCAATCGCCTCGATCAGCCGGATGTATTGCGCGATATCGCCAATCGGCCAATCGCGGGTGGACAGCGCTTCGCGCGCGGCGGCGGGATTGCGCGCGCCGCGAATGATCTTCACCACCTCGTCCAGGTTAGTCACCGCGATCACAAGCCCGAGCAAAATGTGCGCCCGGTCACGCGCCTTGTTCAGCTCAAACTTGGTGCGGCGGGTGATCACTTCCTCGCGGAAGGTAACAAATGCGCTGATGAAATCGCGCAGCGCCAGCACTTCGGGACGGCCGCCGCGGATCGCCAGCATGTTGGCGGGGAAGCTAGACTGCGCCGGGGTGTGGCGCCACAGCTGGTTGAGCACCACTTCGGGGGTGGCATCGCGCTTGAGGTCGATCACGACGCGCACGCCGAGCCGGCTCGATTCGTCACGGATGTCCGAGACGCCTTCGATCCGCTTGTCCTTGGCGGCTTCGGCGATCTGTTCGACCAGCCCGTTCTTGCCGACCTGATAGGGGATCGAGGTCAGCACGTTCGAGGGGCGGTCACCGCGGCCTTCCTCGATTTCGTGGCGGCAGCGTTGCAGCACCGATCCGCGCCCGGTCAGGTAGGCCGAACGTGCACCAGCCTGACCTAGAATAATCGGCGCGGTCGGGAAATCGGGGCCAGGGATAATCTCGATCAGCTGTTCGGAGGTAATCTCGGGATTGTCGATATAGGCAAGGCAGGCGTCGATTACTTCGCCCAGATTGTGCGGCGGAATGTTGGTGGCCATGCCGACCGCAATCCCGCCCGCGCCGTTTACCAGCAGGTTGGGATAGCGCGCGGGCAAAACTTGCGGTTCGCGGCGCGAACCATCGTAATTGTCCTGAAAATCGACCGTGTCTTTGTCAAGATCGTCCAGCAGCGCGTTGGCGACCTTGGCCAGCCGCGCTTCGGTATAGCGCATCGAGGCCGGCATATCGGGATCCATCGATCCAAAATTGCCCTGGCCATCGACCAAGGGCACCCGCAACGACCAGTCCTGCGCCATCCGGACCAGCGCGAAGTAAATCGCGCTATCGCCGTGCGGGTGATAATTGCCCATCACGTCGCCAACAATCTTGGCGCACTTGCGATACGGCTTGCCCGCGACCATGCCGCCTTCTTGCGCCGCGAACAGGATCCGGCGGTGGACCGGCTTCAGCCCATCGCGAACATCGGGCAACGCGCGTGCCACGATCACGCTCATCGCGTAATCGAGGTAGCTGGTCTTCATCTCATCGACGATATCGACGCGCTGATATTCGCCTGCCGGGCCGACGGACGAACCGCTCGGCGGAGGACTCGGCGGGTCGCTCGGTGGCGTTGCGGATTCAGGAGTTTCGGGTTCGTCGCTCACGCGCTCAGGTTCACTTCGCTGCTGATGGATTGGGTCGTGGGCACCCTAGGCCAAGGCAAGCTACAAGGCCACCAAAAGCGGCTCCCACCAGCTGGTTTTCCACACTTCAAGCCTGCAAGCTGAACACCGGGCCGCAGCGCTATTCAAATGCAGTTAACCCGGTCGGCTTCAGAGCGCACGCCTGTTGCCAAAGGGACGCGTGCGCGCCTATGGCGAACTAGAGGAATATGGCTTGCCGCACCGGGTATTGTGCCCCGCGCAGGCAGCCTGTGAAGGAGACAGTTGCGATGATCCGAACCAAGTTTTTCACGCGCACTGCGCTGGGTCTGGCGCTGGCCGCAGGCGTTGCTGCGGGCAGCGCGACCCCGG
>JANMBA010000084.1:0-20054 GCA_031360105.1 Novosphingobium sp. | reverse complement strand
CGCGCGAACGGTGCTTCGGGCAGCAAGTCCAGCGCTTGGGATAACCGCGCGATCAGCCGCGCGCGGGCCTGCGCCACGGCCGCCCCGGCTTCGGCCAGTTGCAGTTCGAGCGCGGTCAGCCACTGCGGATCGGCCTCAGTGGGTTCGGCCAGCAAGCGTCCGCGTTCGCGCAGCGCTGCTTCCAGCTTGGCGGCGTGGCGGGCGTGACCGGGCTCGATCGCCAGCACCAGCCGATCCAGAAACCGCCGCCGCGCGCTCGCGCCGTCCATGAACAGGCGGTCCATCGCCGGGGTCAGCCAGGCGAGACTGAGCCATTCACCCAGTCGCACCGCCGGGGCATCTGCGCCGTTCACTTGCACCACACGCCGCGCCGGCCGTTCGGGGCGGACCCCGGTGCCCAGTTGCACCCCGCCCGCCAGATCGGCGCTGACTGCAAAGCTGGCGGTCCCGTCATGCGCGGCAATATCGGGCAGCGCGGCGCGGCGCAGCCCGCGCCCCGGGGCGAGCAACGACAGTGCCTCAAGCACGTTGGTTTTGCCCGCGCCGTTCTCTCCGACCAGCAGGTTGAACCGCGCGGTGTCATCCAGCCGCGTGTCGCGATGATTGCGAAAATCTGTCAGCCGGATCCGGTCAAGCCCCATGGCGGCGGCGATAGGTTGGCAGCGCCGCAGTGTCACGCAAAAGGCGCTTACTGATAGTTGGGACAATTCACCAATTGTTGTTTATTCACCTGCGCGCAACACTTCGTTCATAGGGGCGAAAGCTTGAATTTCCATGGTTTTTGGAAATTGGCACGCATGGTGCAAACAGTCTGGCATCTGCCGGATGGCCGGCGGAACCATACAAACTACGGAGACTGACCATGACCAATCGTTCCAACCTCACCAGCCGGCTGGCCGCCGCTGCTTCGGCTTTCATGATTTCGCTGCTGCTGATCAGCGGCACCGTCAGCACCCCTTCGGCGGCGCATGCGACGACCATCTATGTCGGCGAAGTCGCATGAACCACCTCGATCAATCGGAGAATACGATGTCTGTTCGCAACGGTTTCCACCTCGACAAAGCCAATGGCAAATTCATGGGCGTCTGCTCAGGGATCGCCAACCACTTCGGCTGGGACGTCAATCTGGTTCGCATCGGGTTCGCGCTCGGCACGGTATTCGGGGTCGGCTCGCTGCTCGTCGTTTACCTCGTGATCGGCCTCATCGCCGATTGAGGCATCGCGGTGAGGCCTCGCCCATAACCGGGCGGGGCCTAAACCGCTGAACTTTTGGCAAACGGCGAGAAGTCGGTGCCGGTATCGAACACCTCCACCCCCTCGCGCGATTTCAGCCAGCCGACCACAGCATAGGTTACCGGGGTCAGCAGCACTTCCCACAGCACTTTCAGACCCCAGTTGGTGATCATTACGGTCAGCACTTGCGCATTGCTCCAGGTGCCCAGGAACGCCACCGGATAAAAGATCGCGCTGTCAACCGCTTGACCAAACACCGTCGAGCCAATCGTGCGTGACCACAAATGCTTGCCACCAGTGACGATCTTCATTTTTGCGAGCACGAAACTGTTGACGAATTCACCCGCCCAGAACGCCAGCACTGACGCTGCAACAATCCGCCAGGTGTTGCCGAACACGCTTTCGTAAGCTGCTTGACCGTCCCAGCCGGCAGCGGCCGGCAGCTTGACCACCACCCAGCTCATAAAGGCCATGAAGACCATGGCGGCAAACCCGGCCCAGACGCAGCGCCGGGCATTGGCATAGCCGTAAACCTCGGTCAGCACGTCACCCAGCACATACGAAACTGGAAAAAACAGGATGCCAGCGCCAAAGGTGTAACCCTGTACGCTGGCCAGCTTGCTCGCCCCGATCAGGTTCGACAGCAACAGGATTGCCACGAAGGCCGCCATCACATAGTCGAAGTAGCGGAAGTGGCGGCGGGCACCCGCGGTGCCGTCAAGCTGCGAAAGTGGTTCGTTCATAGCCTGACGCTAGCCGGGTTTGCACGCGCTGCAAAGCCTGCCTATGTGGGCAGGCGCGCGCCCGTAGCTCAGCTGGATAGAGCGCGAGACTTCTAATCTTGAGGTCGCAGGTTCGACCCCTGCCGGGCGCGCCAAAATATTTTCAATCCAAGCGTGATCGCCGTCACGGCGCGGCGGTCCGGCGAACCGTAGTGGGGCAGGGCGACCCAGCTGGCGGCCTTCACTGCCAGCCACCTTGGCCCCTGCCCGGCAACGTGCAGGGGCACTTTTCTTGCCGCTGCCGCTCAGCCGCGCGCTGCGCTTTCCAGCACTTCGCCGTCGACCGGATAACCCGCATCGGCCGGGATCACCAGCCAGGGCTGCCCGCCGCGCAGCTCCATATACGGCGTGATCATTTGCGATGGGAATTCAGCGACATGACTCAGCGCATCAGCATAGCTGCCAAATAGCGCGAGCCGTTCAAGATTGCGGCGGGTGGGAAAGATTACCTTGATCTCGCCCCGGTCAGCCAGCGCCAGCGCCTCGGTTGCGCTTGCCCAGAACAGGTGTGTATTCTCGGTATCGTCAACCGCCAGATCGACCGCGCCAGTGCCCAGATCGGCGAGGTAAAAGCGGGTATCAAACACGCGGATTTCCTTGTGCCTGGGCCGCCAGCGCGAAAACGGTACCAGCCGGTTCAGGTCAAGCGTCCAGCCAAGATCGGCCAGCATCGGTGCCAATTCGCCGGTATCAAGCAGCACCGCGCGCGCGCGCCGGGCTTCGGCCAAGCTGGGACGCTGATGAAATCCCACCGCCAGCCCGGTTTCCTCAAGCGTTTCGCGTACCGCCGCGATCCGGGCGGCCTGTTCATCGATGGCAGTTGCGCCGTCCGCGCCAAGCTGCTGTGCCAGCGCCCGATCGGCATCATCTACCCGTCCGCCGGGGAACACCGCCGCGCCGCCGGCAAAGCGCATTTCCTTCGCGCGCTGCACCATCAACACCTGCGGCGCGCCGCCCGTGGGGGCATGCCGGAATATAACCAAAGTGGCAGCCGGGGTAGCAGGCGGCAGCGCATCATCATGCGCGAACATATCAGCAGGATCCATGCCGCGCAGCGTGGCGTGACCGGCGGGCTTTGCCAAGCGCTATTCCGCTGCGAGACTTGTCGGAATACTTTACAGTGGATCGAGTTTTGGAGTACTGAAAATTGACTAATACGTTGAAAATAAACAAATTACTACGTTTGGCACAGCCCCTGCATTGGTATTGATACCCCCAAGTAGTCTCGAACGAGGCGGGGCCGCACTCTGGTCTCCGCGGCCCCGCCTCCCCGAGCTTCTTCCCCTAACAACCTGCCATTCACGCGCCCCAGCTTTGCGGGGTTTCACGGGCAATTGGTCAATTTAGCACTAACGCGGACGAAAGCGTTTCTTCACGCCTGCGCAGGTATGCAGTTGGCTTCGCGAATGTCCGCTGCCTGCGGAACTGGCGCGGGGGAATCAACAGGCGTGAGTGCTACCGCGAACCACATTCAGGATTGGCGCCGGACCCGGCTGTTCGGTCCGATTGCCGCGATGGCGCTCGGCGGACTGGTTCTGTTAGTGGCGCTCTCGGTATTTTTGATCGCGCGGTTCGATGTCGCTTCAGCCGATCATGAGCGCGCCATAGTCAAGCGCGGGATTGCCGAACAGGCCAAGGAGCTTGACGCGGTGGTGGCCACCCAGGTCGATTGGGACCAAGCTATTGCCAAGCTGGATAACAAGTTCGATCCGGCCTGGGCGGACTTCAATCTGGGCAACTATCTGTTCACTTTCAACGGCTTTTCACACGTTTTCGTGATCGATGGCGCAGCGCGGACGGTCTATGCTGCGGCGCAGGGCCAGCGTACCAATTTGGCGGACTACACCCCGTTCAAGCCGGTTGCAGACCAGCTGATCCCGCGCATCCGAGCGGCTGAAGCAAATCGCGGGCCGATCAAACTGCGTTCCGGCAAGAACAACATTCTGATCCCGCCGATCCAGAGCAATGCATTCGCGCGCATCGGCGGGAAAATGTACGTAGTCACAGCGACTCTGGTGCAACCGGATTTTGGCAAGATCCTGCCCAAAGGCCCGCGGGCTCCGATCACTCTGGCTGCCAAGCCAATTGACGCGGCGATGCTCCAGGCGTTCGCTGATCGGTACTTGCTGGCCAACCCGATGCTGGTGAACCCGAGCTTCCAATCGGCGGAGCATGAGCAAGTAGTGTTGCATGGGCCCGGCGGCACTCCACTGGCCGCGTTGTCGTGGATTCCGGCGCGGCCGGGAACGCTGCTCCGCCAGAAAATCCAGGCCCCTTTGTTGGTCGGGGTGTTGTTGATGGCCTTGCTGGCGCTCAGCGTATTGCAACGCGGCGCGACGATTGTGCATGAACTGATCGCCAGCGAGAAGCGTTCCAAGCACCTCGCTTATCACGATCTGCTGACCCAGTTGCCCAATCGTGCCATGCTGTTTGAGCAATTGCGGGCCTTATTGGGCGCATGCCAACCAGGCCAGACCCAACTGGCCGTGATTTGCGTCGATCTGGACCGGTTCAAGGAGGTCAACGATAAGCTGGGTCATCATGCCGGCGATCTGTTGATTCAAGCGGTGGCGGCGCGGCTGCGGACGTGTTGCAATCAAGCCGCACTGATCGCCCGACTGGGCGGGGACGAATTTGTCATCCTGCACGCAGTTACCGGCGATGCGGTGCTTGAGGTGCTGCCGGGACAGATTCTCGCCGCGATTTCCGAGCGCGTCAGCACCGAATACGGCTGGCTTGAAGTGGGCTGTTCGCTGGGCATTGCGGTCATCGACAACCCCGGGGTTGAACCATCCGAAGCGTTGCGCTGGGCCGATGTAGCGCTGTACCGCTCGAAACAGGCCGGGCGCAATTGCGTGACGGTGTTCGAACCCGAGATGGACGAAGCGCTGCGGTTGCGGCTCTCGCTTGAGGCTGATCTGCGCGCGGCGCTGCACGATGGGTCGCTGTACATGGTCTATCAGCCGCAGGTTGACCGGACCGGAGCGATCACCGCGTTCGAAGCTCTGCTGCGGTGGAACCACCCGGTGCGCGGCGCGATTCCACCCGGACTGTTCGTTCCCTTGGCTGAAGAGACCGGGGTCATCCTGGCGCTGGGCGAATTTGTGCTGCGAAGGGTGTTTGGCGAAACGCAAAGCTGGCACCAGGCGCGCGTGGCGATCAACGTCTCGGCCGTGCAATTGCGCACACCGGGGTTTGCGGCATTGGTCACGCGATTGGCCGCACAAGCCGGAATTGATCCGGCGCGCTACGAGATCGAGCTGACCGAAACCGCGCTGCTGGGCGATGAGCCGCTGATTTCGAGCAATGTCGATGCGCTCAAGCGGCTGGGCTTTTCAATCGCCTTGGATGATTTCGGGACCGGCTATTCCAGTCTGGCCGTGCTTCAGCGCTTCGCCATCGATCGGATCAAGATCGACGGATCGTTCGTCAACGGGCTGGGTAATTCCGGCGGCGCCGATGCGCTGGTCGATGCCATGGTCAAGCTGGCGCGGGCGATGAATCTTAGCGTGATCGCCGAGGGCGTAGAAACCGAAGCGCAGAAAGCACGGCTGGTAAAATGCGGCTGCCGTGAATTTCAGGGGCATCTCACCGGGATGCCGCTGCCCGCGGATCAAACCGAACAGTTGTTGGGCATAGCATTGCCGCAAACCCGCACTGCTATGTTGCGGGGGTAAGCCCCGAAGTGGTCATCAGCTGGTGTAGCTCGCCGGCCTGATACATTTCCATCATGATATCGCTGCCGCCCACAAATTCGCCTTTGATGTAAAGCTGCGGGATGGTTGGCCAGTCCGAATAGGCTTTGATGCCTTGCCGCACTTCCGTGTCTTGCAGCACATCGATGGTCTCGTAAGCAACACCCAGATGATCGAGGATCGCGATCGCCTTGCTGGAAAAGCCGCATTGCGGGAACAGCGGCGTGCCCTTCATAAACAGCACCACATCATTGCTGGTGACGATATCGGCGATCCGGGTGTTGGCGTCTGACATGGTTTTCTCCTCGCCGCTCAGGTGGGGACAGCGGTGGTCAGTTGCAAGGCGTGGAGTTCCTCGCCCATTCGCCCGCCCAAGGCCGCGTAAACCAGCTTGTGCTGGGCAATCCTTGGCTTACCGGCAAATTCTGCCGTGATAACATGCGCGGCATAGTGATTGCCGTCACCGGCCAGATCGGTAATCTGCACCGACGCACCGGGCAACCCGGCGCAAATCAGCGCTTCGATTTCGGCAGCAGCCATGGCCATCGCGCGCAGCCTCAGCCTTCGCCCATCAAGGCGCGCTTGGCCTCGACCGACTTGGCTTCGAGCGCGCTGCGGACATCGGCTTCGCTGACCTCGACCCCGGCAGAGGTCAGATCGCCGAGCAGCTTGCGGACTACGTCCTCATCGCCCGATTCCTCGAAATCAGCCTGAACCACGCTTTTGGCATAGGCTTCGCCTTCAACCGCTGAGAGGCCCATGCGGTCGGCGGCCCACTGGCCGAGCAGCCGGTTGCGGCGGGCGTGGATGCGGAAATGCATTTCCTCGTCGTGCGCAAACTTTGCTTCGGCGGCCCGCTCGCGGTCATTAAAATCGGTCATGTCGGCTCCTGATCAGCGTTGCGATACGGTCCTGCTTAGCCCGGTTTGGTGGCTGGTGGCTGGACCTGATAGCTCTCATGGCAGCCCTTGCATGCAGCGCCGGTGCTGGCAAGCGCGGCATCGAAGGCGGGCTTGTCATCAGCGGCAGCGGCGGCGCTCAGCGCTTTAGTGGCATCAATAAAGGTCTGCGCCTTGGCGTTGAAGCCCGCGCGGTCAGCCCAGATCGCCGGCTTGGCGCGGCTGATCACGCCCTTGGTATTTGCGCTGAACATGGTCGGCAGGACGGCCGCCCATTTGGCCAGGCCGCTGGACGGGAAGGTCAGGTTTTTAAGCGGAACGCCATTGGTGCTGGCGTTTTTGAGCAAGGTCAGCGTCGATCCGGACATATCCATCCCGGCTTGCCGCGCGGCGACGAGTTCAGCGCCGCTGGGCGCGCCGCCATGCTCCACCGGCTTGGCATAGAGCGCGAAGCCCGAGGTCAGCAAAGCTGCGGCAAGGATGATGCGTGCGGGGTTCATGGGCCTGGCTCCTGACACTTAGTTCATTGTCACCACAACTTTGCCGATTGCCTTGCGGTCGGCAAGCATTGTGATCGCCTCCCCGCCGCGTTCAAGCGGGAAGGTGGCCGAAACCTTGGGATTGATCTGGCCGCTTTTGAGCAAATCGAACAGTGTCGCAATATGCGCCGCGTTGGCCTTGGGCTCCCGCGCGGCGAATGCGCCCCAGAACACCCCGCACACGTCGCAGCTTTTAAGCAGCGTGAGGTTAAGCGGCAGCCGGGCGATTCCGGCCGGGAACCCGACCACGCAGAACCGGCCCTCCCAGGCAATCGCGCGCACGGCGGGTTCCGAATAGTCCCCGCCGACGATATCATAGACGACGTTGGCCCCGTCCGATCCGCACGCGGTCTTGAACGCCTCGGCCAAGGCTTTGGACTGGTCTTTGTCCAGCGGCTGGAGCGGATAGATCACCACTTCATCCGCGCCGTGCTCGCGCGCGACTGCGGCCTTTTCCTCGCTTGAAACGGCGGCGACAACCTTGGCGCCGTAGGCCTTGCCCAGCTCCACCGCAGCAAGGCCAACCCCGCCCGCTGCGCCCAGCACGAGCAACGTATCGCCAGCCTTCAGATGACCGCGATCCAGCAGCCCGTGCATATTGGTGCCGTAGGTCATCAGCAGCGACGCGCCGGTTTCAAAGCTTACTCCATCGGGCAGCGCAAACAGCTTGTCGGCTGGGGCCAGCACTTCTTCGGCCAGCCCGCCGTTGCCCATCATCGCGATCACCCGGTCACCGACTTGCCACTGGGACACGCCGTCTCCCACGGCCGCCACCACGCCCGACAATTCGCCGCCCGGCGCAAACGGCCGCGGCGGTTTGAACTGGTACATGTCCTTGATTATCAGCACATCGGGGAAATTGATTGCACAGGCCTTGACCGTGATCCGCACCTGACCGGGGCCGGGCACGGGAGTTTCAATTTCGTCGATTTGCAACGTTTCAGGCCCGCCGATGGCGTGGCTGCGTAAGGCTCTCATGCGACTTCTCCCTGTGCCAGCCACGGCATATTTGCCCGGGCTGAATGTTCGTATGCGGTAATTGCTGCATCGCGCGCCATGGTCAGTCCAACCTCGTCAAGCCCGCCAAGCAAGCAGGACTTGCGGAACGGATCGATCTCGAACGAAAAGCGGTCTTGAAAGCGCGTGGTGACGGTTTGCGATTCGAGGTCAATGTGCACCGGATCGGTCGCGGCGACGGCCATCAGCCGGTCGATTGCGGCTTGCGGCAGAACGACAGTCAGAATTCCGTTCTTGAACGCGTTGCCCGAGAATATGTCGGAAAAACTCGGCGCGATTACTGCCTTGATGCCCAGGTCAAGCAAGGCCCAGGCGGCGTGCTCGCGGCTCGATCCGCAGCCGAAGTTGTCGCCCGCGATCAGGATCGGGCTGCCTTTGAAGGTTCCGCTGTCGAACAGATTGTCCGGATCGGCGCGCAGCGTTTCAAACGCGCCGCGCCCCAGACCGTCACGGGTTATCGTCTTGAGCCACTTGGCCGGGATAATCACGTCAGTATCGATATTGGCGAGCCCGAACGGAATCGCCCGACCCTCAACCTCGCGCAGCGGTTCCATCAGTCGGTTTCCGGCGCATCTTCGGGCCGGGGCACTTTGGCAGCTTTCTCGGCGCGTTCCTTGCGGTTCGAGGCATAGAGCAGCGCCGCTGCCAGCGCGGCCGAACCGATCGCGGCGCCTGTCAGGGCCGCTTTGCCGGCCCAGCTGCTGTCGGACTTGTCAGAATTTTTGGTCATGGGTTTTCTATCCCGCCATTGACGGCCCAAGGCAAGCGCGGAGCGAGCGGCGGCGCGATAAATTGTCGCAAGCCCAGCCACGTATCCAGCTTTTGCGCGATTGACATGGCGGCATGCGCTGGACTGCTCGAAGGCAGATCGATCAATGCCAAGGGCATACCGCGCAGCAGCGGACACGCAATCTTGCCGCTGGTCTGGCCATTGAACGCCACGGCGCGCAGCTGCGGCAGTGCTGTGATCAATTCAGCCAGCGCAGCGGGCCGGATCTCGCGGATCGCACTGTCGAGGCTGCCGGTACGCTTAGCCGAAGCCACTGCGTCCCACAGCCCGATTCCACCGGCGAGCAGAACGGCCAGCCGTTCATCATAACTCAGCTGCGTCAGATCGGGCCGGCCGATTACCGCGCCGATCAAATGCCAAAAGCGGTTGCGCGGGTTAGCATAGTACCGTGCCGCCGCGAGCGACAGATCACCCGGCAAACTGCCCAGGATCAAAACGCGGGTCGCCGCATTCACCACCGGCGCTAATGCCGATTTACGCGTCGTCATTGCTCGTGCAACGCAAGTCTGCCGCCAGAAACTTCATACAAAGGGCGACCAATCGTTCTGAGCATCGTTTGTCTTCCGGTGGATCGGATCGCATACCAGCAAGCAACGGTAAGCTTGGCGAAAATCGGTGAACTTCAGGCGGCGGGCGCGCGAATCACGGTGACGGGCTCCGCCGGGGGCGACGGCAGATGGTGCACTGGAATGCGTTTGAGCCACAGCTTGAGCGCTTCCCACCCGATTGCGGCGACTACTTTGAACGTCATCAGCGGCATCGCGGCAAAGGTGCGCAGCAGCGCGGCATCGCTGAGCGGGTAGCGGCGGGCATTGAGCACGGCGCACAGCATCGGGCCGTGCTCGTCGCGGCTGGTGATCGCCACTGCCAGGCGTTCTCCTGGCGGCATCATCCGGAAGGCATAGTGCTGATTCATCGCCATAAATGGCGAGACATGAAGACGCTTTGGCGCGGCCTGGTGGATCAGCGGGCCGGGCTGGGCAGCCACCTCGAGCAGATAGCTATGCCGCTGGCCGAAGGTATTGCTGACCTCATAAATGATTGCGGCAATCGCTCCATCGGACCGCGAGCAGAAATAGATGCTGATTGGATTGAACGCGAACCCGAGCAAACGCGGCATGGTCAGCAGGCTGACTTGCAGACCATCGGAGGCGATTCCGGCTTGTTCCAGCTGGCGTGCCACTTGCTGGCGCAGCGGCACCGCGCTGCCATCACCGTGATCGCGCTGGCGGAACGAAAACAGGTTCCAGCGTTCGAGTGAAAGCAGCCACAGCCGTTGGTCGAGCACTTCGAGCTCGTCCAGATCGAGCAGTACCAGCGCGAGCCGGTAAACCAGCCGGTGCCGCTTGGGCCGCAGCCGCCGGTGCATCACGTGGCCGCGATAAAGGGCGGAACCTTGGTTCAAGCCAGCGCCGCAGACAGGACGGGCTGATGCGGGTGAACATGGATGCGTCCCGAAGGTTCTGCCACGTGCCATGGTCGGTGGACTCCGCCCAATTGCTCGGCGACCGCCAACCCGGCTTGCAAGCCATCCTCGTGAAAGCCCGCACCGAAATAGGCGCCGCAGAACCAGGTATTGTGGCGGCCCTGCAGGGCCCAGAGCCGGCGCTGCGCTGCAATCGCGGCGGCATCGAACAGCGGATGCGCATAAGTGCCTTGCCAATGCACCAGCGCCGGATCGGGCGGAATGTTCGGATTGAGCGTGACCAACAGTGGCACTGGGGTGCCGAGCTGCTGCAACCGGTTCATCCAGTACGTCACTGCCGGGCCGTCACCGGTGTCACTCCCTTGCAGGAAATTCCACGCTGACCACACCCGGCGGCGCTGTGGCATCAGCCGCAGATCGCTGTGCAGCACCGCGTGATTGGGGGCATAGGAAAATTTGCTGAGCAGCGCGCGCTCGGCCTCATCGGGCTGCGCCAGCATGGCCAGCGCTTGATCGGCGTGCGCGGCGATGACCACATGATCGAACCGCTCCGCGCCGCCGGCGGTATGCAGGGTCGCACCAGCAAGCTCGCGGGTAATCTGGTACACGGGTGTGCAGGTGCGCACCATTCCCCCGAATTGCTCGCGCAGCGCTTGCACATAGCTGCGGCTGCCGCCCTGAACGGTGTGCCACGGCGGGCGTTTGCCAGTCTGAAGCAAGGCGTGATTCTGGCAAAAGGCGATGAACGCCGCAGCGGGATAATCGCGGATGCCCAGCGCCGGGCTGGACCAGATCGCCGCTGCCATCGGATACAGGTGATCTTCGCGAAACGCGGCGCTGTAACCGGCGCGGTTGAGGTAGGTGTCGAGGCTCTCATCGCGGAGCCCAGCCAGATCACCCGGAGCCTCGCGGTAGAAGCGCAGCAGCTCGCGCAGCATGGTCCAGAACCGGGGGCGCAGCAGATTGCGTTTTTGTGCGAACAGCCCGCGCAGCCCGCTGCCCGAATATTCGTATCCGCCGCCATCCAGCGATACGGCAAATGACATCTCAGTCGAGGTCGAAGCCACGCTCAGATGGCGCAACATGGCGGTCAGGTTGGGGTAGGTCTGCTCGTTGTAGACGATGAACCCGGTGTCCACCGGGATGCCCGCGACGTCAACCGTGTGGCTGTGCCCACCGATCCGGTTGTCCGCTTCAAACAGGGTAACCCGGTGGCGTTTGGCCAGCAGCCACGCCGCTGAAAGCCCCGAGATACCGCTGCCCACCACCGCAATATCCAGCGGCGAACCGCTTGCCGGGGAGGCGCTTACCCCGCCAGCCTGATCACGGTACATAACTGAGTGGGCTCCTGCGTTAAATCACTGCGCGTGGTTGCAGATACGCACAAGAGCTGGCGATGGATGAGCGTGCTGCAAAAAAGCCGGAGCGGCAGGTCAGATCGAGGGTAATTCCCGCACATCGGTTAGCCGTCCGGTGACGGCGGCAGCGGCGGCCATCGCCGGTGACAGCAGATGCGTGCGTGCGCCAGGGCCTTGGCGGCCGACAAAATTGCGGTTGGAGGTGCTGGCACAGCGCTCGCCCGGAGGGACTTTGTCGGGGTTCATGCCGAGGCACGCCGAGCAACCCGGCTCGCGCCATTCGAGGCCTGCGGCGATGAATATCTGGTCCAGCCCTTCGGCTTCGGCCTGGCGTTTGACCAGTCCCGACCCCGGCACAACGATCGCCCATTTGACGTTCGCGGCCTTGGTCCGCCCCTTGAGCACTGCGGCTGCGGCGCGCAGGTCTTCGATCCGGCTGTTGGTGCAGCTGCCAATAAAGACATTCTGAACCTCGATCGCGGTCATCGGCTGGCCCGGGGTCAGCCCCATATAATCGAGCGATTTTTGAGCCGCGATCTGCTTGCCCGGATCGGCGAAGCTGGCCGGATCTGGAACGCTGCCGGTGATCGGGACAACATCTTCGGGGCTGGTGCCCCAGGTAACCGACGGAGCAATTTCGGCGGCATCGATGACCACGACTTTGTCGTAATGCGCCCCCGCATCGCTGGCGAGGCTCGTCCACCAGGCCATCGCCGCGTCCCAGTTTGCACCT
The DNA here is from genome assembly GCA_031360105.1 of Novosphingobium sp. Classification (GTDB taxonomy): domain Bacteria; phylum Pseudomonadota; class Alphaproteobacteria; order Sphingomonadales; family Sphingomonadaceae; genus Novosphingobium. The sequence goes on along the minus strand of JANMBA010000084.1, from coordinate 7,582 downwards.
GTGGGGGCATAGGGGCGGCCTTTGAGATAGGCGAATGTCGCGGCATCAGCTGCAATCAAGCCGGCCCGTGCGCCGTGCTCGATTGCCATGTTCGAGACGGTCAACCGCCCTTCGACACTGAGCGCGCGGATGGCGCTGCCGGTGTACTCAATAACATAGCCCGAGCCGCCGGCCGCGCCCAGGGTGCCAGTGATGTGCAGCACTACGTCCTTGGCGGTAACCCCGGAGCCAAGCGCGCCTTCGACCCGGACTTCCATGGCTTTCGATTGCTTCAGCAGCAACGTCTGGGTGGCCAGCACATGCTCAACCTCGCTGGTGCCGATCCCGAACGCCAACGCACCCAACCCGCCGTGGCACGCGGTGTGGCTATCGCCGCAGACGATGGTGGCTCCCGGCAGCGAAAAGCCCTGTTCGGGCCCGACCACGTGAACAATCCCTTGTTCAGCGTCAGCATCGCCGATCAACCGGATCCCGAATTGCGGCGCGTTGATTTCCAGCGCGGCCAATTGCTGCGCGCTTTCGGCATCGGCTATCGGGATCCGCAGCCCGTTCGGGTCGCGCCGCGCGGTGGTCGGCAAGTTATGATCGGGCACCGCCAGCGTCAGATCGGGGCGGCGCACCGTCCGCCCGCTCTGCCGTAGCGCTTCAAACGCCTGCGGGCTGGTCACTTCGTGGACCAGATGGCGGTCGATATAAATCAGCGACGTGCCATCATCGCGGCGCTCAACCACGTGAGCGTCCCAGATCTTTTGATACAGCGTGCGCGGGCTGGCAGTCATAGCGGCGCGTTAACCTCAGCCCGATACCTGTGGCAAGCGTTCTGTCACTGCTTTCATCAATGTTAATAGTAATGTCACATAGCATGGTCTATAGAATGCCGATGGCCGCACTCCCCCACTATTTTCCGATTAAGATCCTGCCCGGCGACATTGATTTCATGGGGCACGTGAACAATGCGCGCTATCTGGGCTGGGTGCAGGATGCGGTGCTGTCACACTGGCACAAGCTGGCCCCGGCCGAAGCGATCGCGGCGCACGGCTGGGTCGCGCTCAAGCATGAGATTACCTATCGCAAACCGGCGTTCCTTGAAGACGAGGTGATCGCCAAAGTGATGCTGGAAAGCATTCAAGGCGCGCGCGCATTTTATGAAACCGTGGTCAAGCGCGGCGAAGACGTGCTGGCCGTGGTCAAATCGAGCTGGTGCTTCATCGATAGCCAGACGCTGCGCCCGGCCCGGATCGGCCAAGAAATAACCGCGTTTTTCTTTCCGCCCGACGGCGAAAATCAGGCCGCGCCGCCCGCCGCATAACGCGCGGCGGTTTCCCGGATCAGCGCGATCATATTCGGCACGCCTTGGGTGCGGTTCGATGATAATTGCCGGCTGAGCTCAAACGGGGCCAGTGCGGCAGTGATATCGCAGGCGGCAACTTCCGCTGCTGGCCGGTCCTGCACCGCCGCCAGCACCAGCGCGACAATCCCCTTGGTAATCGCAGCATTGCTATCGGCGTGAAAATGCAGGCGATCATCTTCCAGCCGGGTCGGATAGACCCAGACCGAGGCCGAGCAGCCGCGCACCAGGCTGGCATCGGTTTTAAGCGCAGCGGGCATTTCGTCCAGCTCGCGGCCCAGCTCGATCAGCAAACGGTAACGTTCATCGCCTTCGAGGAAATCGTACTCTTCAAAAATATCAGATAAGCTGCGCATAGCGGCGGCGTTTAGACTCGGCGGCCCGTTCCGTCCATGGCTAGCCCGCAATGCCGCCCGGGCGGGTCACCGCGAAATAGATCACATACAGCCATGATAGTACGCCGTGGACAATCGCCCAGAAGATCGACTTGTTGATGCTCCACGAAATCGCCACGGCAATCGCGCTGCCCAGGCTTACCCCGGCCTTGGCGGCGCTGCCGGTGGAGCCGTTCACAAGTCCACCCCGGCGGCGATTGCTTCAAGTTTGCGGATGCGCTCTTTAAGGTCGGCAATCTCGATCCGGGCCATGCCGCTTCCGGCGCCGCCCTCGATCTCGGGCCGGTGGTGATCAAGCTCGCGAAGCTTGAGCTGAAGCCAGCCCTGCCATCCCCGCAGAGAGGCCATAGTAATGATCGCGGTCGCCAGCAGCGCGGCGGTAGCAATCATGAAGGGGTCGCTGGACATGGCGGGTTCTCCCTCAAGGCGCGATTAAATGCCGCGCAGTCGATGAATACGGACGATCAGTTGATGGGTTCGCGCAGGTCTTCGATCTGCGCGGCGAGAGAGGTGGTCTTGTCGGTGGCAATCCGCTCAAGCACGCGGATGCGGTGTTCGAGCCGCTCAACCAGGTCTGCCTGCTGATTGGCATTTGCCGGAGCCGCAGGGGCGGCGCGCAGTTCGGCCAGCCGCAGCTTGTGGCTCAACCGGTGGCGGTAAGTATTGCCGATGACTGCGACGATTGCGACCATGCCGCCCATCGCCACAAACAGGCCCATCAAATCCCCAAAGTTCATTGTCCGCTACTCCCTTCTGTGCGCAGTGCCTCGATCTGGTTGGCTACGTTTACGCTTTTATCGGTGACGATCCGCTCCAGCACTTTGATCCGTTCGGCGAAGTGATCCAGCTGCCCGCGCAAGTCAGCATTCTCCGCTTGCAGTTTCTGCGTGGCCCCGCTGTCAGCCGGGCTGGTCTTGCCGCCCCATTCGTCTTCCAGCGAATAGCCATGCCGCGCGCGGATCCAGTTGTTGATCAGCCAGCCGCCGGTCGAAAGGGCAACGATCGCGATGACAAAATCGGGGCCGCCCCACATCATCAGCTTGGCTCCCGGTCGCGGCCATCGAGCAGCGCATCGACCTTGCGGGCATCGCGCAGCGCTTCGATCTGCGTTGCCACGTCATAGCCTTTGTCAGTGACAATCCGTTCGAGCACTCGCACGCGGTCTTCGAGCGCGGTGTTGGTCGTGGCGTTAAGTGCGGCCCGCTCGGCGGTATTCTGCATTTGCAGTTCGGCCAATTTGCGCTGATGCTTGGTCCACACGATGAAGCAAACCATGATGAATGGTGCCAGCGGGATCAGTAGTGCGAGATAGCCTTCCATTGATATTCCCCTCAATAAATCAACAAGATATTCAGCGCAGACGTTCGATCTCGGCCGACAGGCGCGGGTTGCTGCTTACGTAAAAAGTTTCAACCTCGGCCAGGCGGCGATCGATATCGCGGAACTGGGCGCGCACTTCCCGCGCGGTTCGGGTGGGCGATTGGCGCACCCCCTGCCAGAACTTTTGCTCGTTGCGGTCGGTATAAAGGTTGCCCGGTTTCTTGGCGGCGAAGAACCCGACCAGGAAGTAGGCCGGGATCACCATCGGCGCGCCAAGCATGATCAGCCCGACGAACCCCAGCCGGACCCACAACACGTCCACCCCGGTATAGTCGGCAATCCCGGCGCAAACCCCAAAGATCTTGCCATTGATCTTGTCGCGATAAAAACGGGTACGGTCGCTGTTCACTTGGCAGTCCTCCCTGTCGAAACTTTGGTTCTGGATTGTTGGCGCAGCGCTTCGATCTCGCGCAGTGGCAGGTCGTCCACCTCACGGTCGGGCAGCAGACGCGCGCGCTGGAAATCGGGATTGTCCGCCGCCACCAACCGTTCGACCGTGTCCATCCGGTCATCGAGCCGGCGCGCGAGCTGGTACAATTCCTCCAGCAGGCTTTCATCGTCATTGGTCAGCGTGGCTGCGGTCTTCCATTTGGTCATGTAGTGCAGCACCAGCCAGGGTAGCGCGACCACCACCACAAACACCACGGCGACAACGTCTCCTCCGTCCATTGCTCAATTCTCCTGTGCGGGGTCGCTCGTTTTGAGCGCCGCCTTCATGGCTTCCAATTCCTCGTCGATCTTGTCGGCACCGGCGAGCGCGTTGATTTCCTCGGCCAGGCTCGGCTTGGACCCTTCGGCCAGGCTCAGCGCATCGGCGCGGCCTTCGGCATAATCGACCCGGCGTTCGAGCTGGTCGAACCGGGCCATTGCCTCATCAACCCGTTCGCTCGCCAACAAGGTGCGCAGCTTGACCCGGTTTTCGGCGCTCTCCAGCCGCACAGCGATTGCGCTCTGGCGGCTGCGGGCTTCGCGCAGACGGGTTTGCAGCTTCTCAATGTCGAGCTCGTAAGCGCGCAAGGCATCGTCGAGCACGGTGATCTCGGCCTTGAGTTGCCCGGCCATATCGGCGGCCTTCTGGCGCTCAATCAAGGCGGCGCGGGCCAGATCTTCGCGGTCCTTTGACAAGGCCAGTTGCGCCTTGTCCTGCCAATCGGCCTGCAACCGGTCCAGCTTGACCGTGTGGCGGTACATTTCCTTTTGATCGGCAATCGTCCGCGCGGCGCTGGCGCGGATTTCGACCAGCGTCTCTTCCATCTCGAAGATGATCATCCGGATCATTTTCTCAGGATCGTCCGCCTTTTCCAGCAGCTCGTTGAAGTTGGCGGCGATGATATCACGGGTCCGGCTGAAAATGCCCATCAAGGGTACTCCAAGGTTTGCAGAGGTGTTGGTTGGCGAACGGCGCAGTCGCTCGACTTCATCGTCAAGCCGCGACGACCGCTTGGTGGCAATCGGTTCAAGCAGCGACGCCTTGTGAGAAGTCTGGACCGGAACCTCCGGGCGGCGCGGGGACTGGGGTGCGCCATCGGGGGTGGCCTGGGATTCCGGCCCAAGCGGTGAAGATGTATCAAGGCCCATCTTGCGGCTCACAGCGGCGTTCAAACCTGCTGCGCCGGCGCAGCCGGGCTCTGCGCAAAATGCGGCGCGGTGGTCAGCTGCTGGGACATGATAAGCACATTGCAAGCGAGCATTGCGGCGACGCTGAGCAGGATCGACTTGTCGAGTTTGGTCTTGGTCTTGGTGAACATGTTGCACCTCATGGAAGCGGGTTTGTTCATCATTGAGCAAGCTGTGTGCCAATTCCGGAAGTGCGCCATTCTGTGGGCAAGTTAGCCCTATTCGACCAACGACATATGGTACCAGTTGCGCACAGTTGGGAAATTTCGCTATGTGTTGGGTATGGACCGCGACGTACAGTTTATCGGCCAGTCTGGTGCCTTCCTCGATGCGGTCGAGCGGACCAGCCGCGCCGCGCCGATGCGCCGTCCGGTGCTGGTGGTGGGTGAGCGCGGGACCGGCAAGGAATTGATCGCCGAACGGCTGCATCAACTCAGCAAGCGCTGGCAAGAACCACTCATCACGCTGAATTGCGCGGCGTTGCCGGAAACGCTGATCGAGGCGGAGTTGTTCGGTCATGAGCAAGGAGCCTTCACTGGTGCTACCAGAGCGCGGGCCGGACGGTTCGAGGAAGCCGACAAAGGCACGCTTTTTCTCGACGAACTGGCGACATTGTCGATGGCCGCGCAGGAACGGCTGCTGCGCGCGGTCGAATACGGGGAGGTCACCCGGATCGGTTCGTCGCGCCCGGTGCGGGTCGATGTGCGGATCGTCGCCGCTACCAACGAAGATTTGCCTGCGCTGGCCGAGCAAGGCCTGTTCCGCTGCGACCTGCTCGATCGGCTCAGTTTTGAGGTGATTACCCTGCCGCCGCTGCGCGTGCGCGAGGGGGACATCCACGTCCTCTCGGACTATTTCGGACGCCGCATGTCGAGCGAGCTGCAATGGGAGGCCTGGCCCGGGTTTTCCGATGCGGCGTTGCGCTCGCTTGAGGAATACCAGTGGCCGGGCAATGTGCGCGAGCTGCGCAATGTGGTCGAACGCGCAGTGTACCGCTGGGACGATTGGACCAACCCGATCGGTCATATCGTGTTCGATCCGTTCGACAGCCCGTGGAAGCCCTCTGCGCCCGCCCACCGCAGCAGTGAAGCCGAACCTGCGCCCGAACAGCTGGCGCGCGCCGTAACCGCGGCGGAACTCGATACGGTCAGCGACTTGCGCGGCGCGGTCGATGCGCACGAGCGCGCGATCCTCGAGCAAGCGCTCGCGCGTCACCGCTACAACCAGCGCCAGACCGCCAAGGCGCTGAGCTTGAGTTACGACCAGCTCCGCCACGCGATGAAGAAGCACGGGCTGAGTGAACGCGGTTAAGCATATCTTGAGCGATGCGCGCTAGTTTTTCGCGCGCAAGCAGCAGGGGGACTGGCAATGCCGATCGGAACGAAGATCCTCAAGCGCTCCAGCCAGACTCTGGCTGCGCTGGGCTTGCTGGCGATGTTCGGCTATCCGCTGTTCGCGACCTGGCTTGAAGCGCATCCCGAAACCGAACAGGCACTGGAGCATGCCGGCGCGAACGTCGATCCCAAGGCCGGGGCAGTGACCCGCGTCAAACAATTCGTCAGCGGCTATTCGAAAAGCGATGAGGCACTGGCCGACGAAAAGCGCGAACGCGAAGAGGACAAGCTGATCGAGGCGGAAAAGCGCAAGCAGGAACAATGGCGGCAGTTCAACTCCGGCGAAGATGGGAGTTATTGATCCGATGAACATCTACGAGGACGAGGATGAAGCCCGCACCCCCAGCGTGCTGGAATTCCTCAAGACGAACAAGCAGCTGGTGTGGATGGCGGTGGCCTTCGTGCTCGCTTACGCGTTCATGAGCTACACCTCGAACCAGATGAACGAAATGGTGGCCAAGCAGGATGCAGACAAGGCGGCGGCGCACCATGATGCCAATCCCTGGGCCAAGGACCAATAAGTCTTTAGAGGAACAGCGAGAAAGCTGGCTGCAGCACCGCGTGACAGCTGACCGAGGCGATCTCGGCGGTGCTGAGCCCGTAACGCAGGTAGATCACTGCTGACAGCACTCCGGGGGCAACGAAGCGCAGGGCATCGTAAAGCAGGATGATCGGCGTGATTGGGCCGGGTGCAAGCAGCACTACATTGAAGTAGATATTGATCACCTGCGCCCCGATCATCGCGGCAGCGAGGATCCAGCCCGAGGCGGGCAGGCGTCCCCCGCGGCTGAGCAGCCACGCGAGGCCAGCAAACCCGAACAGGCGGTACATGATATTTTCGTTGAACGCGCGCTGCATGAAGTAGAGCAGCCGTTCGCCCAGCGGCTGGTGCAGGAACGCAACGTAGGCCGGATCGAGCACCGAGCGGAACACATAGCAATCGAGCAGCACGACATAGGCCGCGACCACAATCGCTGCCGCGAACCCGACCAGCGCGGGATAGCGTGCGCCGTGGCCTTCGATCTGCAGGCCGACTTTCGCGCCCGCCCGCGCGCCCAGCACTACCAGCACCGCGATCCACGCCATGCGCAGCCACGGCGAGCCCAGGCTGATCGCCGAGAACAGCACGTCGAACGGCGCAAGCGCGGCGATCGGAATGCCGATCAGCAGGATCAGCCGTGCTGCCGGACGGGACAAGATGGGCCACTTGGCGACGGTGTTCATAAGCCTCACTGTCGTTGCCACAGATGCGTTAAGCAACTGCGCAGACCGGGGCTTGCTTTTTGCCGACTCTCTGCCTATTTGGCGCTTAATCCCGAAATTGTGAAGCAATCAGGGGCTGGCGCCAGACGGGGCCGGCGCCGAACCGCTTTGCGATACTGACCAATCGGGCCGGAGCACCAATGGCGGATATCGCGCGCATTACAGCACTTGTCGAACCAGAAGCT
>JANMBA010000063.1:0-2097 GCA_031360105.1 Novosphingobium sp. | reverse complement strand
CTGTCGGCTTATTTGGCGCGGCTGGTGTCCTCGCGCCCGTTCCTGCGGGTGCGCGAACTGGCCAAGCGGCTGTCGCGCAAATTGCCCGAACCGCTCCACCGCGCCGCCAAGAAAACCGACGAATTCGCGCGCGGCATGGCGATGGGCGGGACTTTGTTTGAAGAGCTGGGGTTCTATTATGTCGGCCCGGTCGATGGCCACAACCTTGAACAGCTGATCCCGATCCTCGAAAATGTCCGCGATGCCGCTGAGGGCCCGTGTCTGGTTCACGTGGTGACGCAAAAAGGCAAGGGCTATGCTCCGGCCGAAGCGTCGGCGGACAAGTACCACGGGGTGCAAAAGTTCGACGTGATCACTGGCGAGCAAGCCAAAAGCGCCTCTGGCCCGCCCAGCTACACCGGCGTTTTCGCAGCGGCGCTGCTGGCCGAGGCGGAGCGTGATCCGACGATCTGCGCGATCACCGCCGCGATGCCCTCGGGCACCGGGCTCGACAAATTTGCGGCGGCTTATCCCGACCGCTTTTTCGATGTCGGAATTGCCGAACAGCATGCGGTAACCTTTGCCGCCGGGCTGGCCGCCGAAGGGATGCGCCCGTTCTGCGCGATCTATTCGACCTTTCTCCAGCGTGCCTATGATCAGGTGGTCCACGATGTGGCGATCCAGAACCTGCCGGTGCGGTTTGCGATCGACCGGGCAGGTCTGGTGGGGGCGGACGGGGCGACGCACGCCGGTTCGTTCGACGTAACGTATCTGGCGACCTTGCCCAATCTGGTGGTGATGGCCGCCGCTGACGAGGCTGAGCTGGTGCACATGGTCCACACCGCGGCGTGCCATGACAGCGGGCCGATCGCCTTCCGTTATCCGCGCGGCAATGGCACCGGGGTAGAGCTACCGGTGATCCCGCAGCGGCTTGAGATCGGTAAAGGGCGGGTGGTCAAGCAGGGCAGCAAAGTGGCGCTGCTTTCGCTCGGCACGCGGCTGGCCGAAGCGCTCAAGGCCGCCGAGGCGCTCGATGCCAAGGGGCTGTCAACAACGGTCGCGGACCTACGCTTTGCCAAGCCGCTTGATGAAGCTTTGATCCGCCAGCTGATCGCGTCGCACGATGTGGTGATCACGGTCGAAGAAGGCAGCATCGGCGGACTTGGAGCGCATGTGCTGACTATGGCGAGCGATGCTGGGCTAACCGATGCCGGGCTCAAAATTCGTACGCTCAGGCTGCCCGACCTGTTCCAGGACCATGATAATCCAGACAAGCAGTATGACCTTGCGGGGCTTAACGCGGGCGGAATTGTCGATTGCGTGCTGAAGGCGCTGCGGCACAATTCCGCTGGTGTGGAAGAAGCCCGGGCTTGAGCACAGCCGGGGCGCGGCGGGTGCTGATCGGCGTGGCGGCAGGACTGCTGCTGGCCTATCTGATCTTTGCCGCCGCGCTCTATTTTACTCAGCGCAGCATGATTTACCCGGCGCCACGGCCTTCGGCGGTTATCCCCGATGGCTACCGGCGGATCGTCCTTAAAACTGCCGATGGCTTGACGCTGGCCGCGCTGTATCGTCCGCCTGATCCGGGCAAGCGGGTGCTGGTGTTTTTCCACGGCAATGGGGATGGCTGGGACGGCGCGGCCAAAGCCAATCACTTGCTGGCCGAGGCCGGATACGGCGTGCTGCTGGCCGAATATCGCGGCTATGGGGTCAATCCCGGTCAGCCAGGCGAAGCGGGCTTTTACGCTGATGGCCGCGCCGCGCTGGGCTGGCTTAGCGCCGCCGGGGTGCAGCCCAGCCAGATCGTGCTGATCGGCAATTCGATCGGTTCGGGCACCGCGGTCCAGCTGGCCACCGAGTTCCAGCCGGCTGGCCTGATCCTGGTTTCCGGGTTTACCAGCCTGCCCGATGTGGTGGCAACCAAGCTCTCGTGGCTACCGGGGCGCTGGCTGGTGCGCGATATTTATGACAACCGTACTAAGCTGGGCCAGGTCACCGCGCCGGTGCTGATCTTGCACGGCGCGGCCGATCAGATGGTCCCGCCCGAGCAGGCGCGGTCCTTGCAAGCCGCGAACCCCCGCGCGAACTTGGTCGTGGTGGCGGGGTTTGGACATGAAC
>JANMBA010000056.1:0-6184 GCA_031360105.1 Novosphingobium sp. | reverse complement strand
ACGGCCAGGATCAACGCATATTCAGCGGCCGCAGCGCCCAATTCATCGCGGCGGAGAGATTTGAAAAATTTAATCATAACCAATACCCCTAACCATCGGAACCGCAGGCGGAACCGAATTCAAAAAAATGGATGCTTTGCTGACTTTGCAGCTGCTGCAACCATCACCGTGGGGCAATATGGACTCGGTGCGACCTCAAGTTTTTTAATTGTGTCAGCGAGATAGCACCGACCCAATTGCACACGTAATCCACGGGACGTCCTAAGTGTCTCATATGTCAGCGAGGGGTCAAATTGATTTTGGTAATAATTTTTTAACTCTTAAATTCAGCTGGTTGAAGGGCAAATCCGTAAACGGAGTGGGTTAATGGCAACACCAGACTTGTATAAAGGCGACACTGATGAGCCCATGTAGCGCGACTCACCCCGATTCGTTCCGGTCCAAGTTAAGTCGTTGTTTACCGTATTGCTTCATATCTGACTGGTCGATCGAAGGGGCCATACATGACCAGCAGTGTGTTTCAAGACCGGATTGGCGCTGTCCACGCTTGGATTTGCGGGCATCTGTTGGCCGAAAGTCAGCGGATTGCACGGTTCCTGGATCGCCGCCTTGTGCTGTTGATCGCCAGCTGGGCGGCGCTGGTGGTGCTGGCCGGTGGTTTCAAGATCCTGCACCTCGCTACAGTCCTGCGCGGCCCCGTCACCCTTAGCGCCATCATCGCGTTGATCGTGCCCTATGCCTTGATCGCGCTGGCCCCCGTGGCTGGCTACGCGCTGGTGGTCCGGTGCTTCACCACCGGTATGATTGCTGCCCAGCCCCGGCTGCGCCTGGCGCAAGTGGGGAGCTGGACCAGCGTTTCACCCGCTGAAGCGCGCCAGCGGCAGGATTTTGGTATGTCCGGACTGCTGGTTTCGCTGGTGGCAGGATTGCTGCTCAGCATGGTCCTGCGGCTGGGTGAATATATGCTCGCGATGCCCGCCATCCCCCGGACGGCGCCGTCTTGGGCACTGGCCATGTTCGATGCGATGACCTTCGATCTGATATACCTCAGTTTCCTCTATTCGGTCTGCATCGCCATGGCGCTCAGGGCTGCGCCGCTGTTCCCGCGGATGCTGGCTTATACCTGGCTGTGCGATGTGCTGATGCAGGTGGCGATCGCGCAACACATCATGCAGGCCGGCGGTTTGCCGGGCGATGTGGCCGCCCCCATGCAGGCCTTTCTCGTTGCCAATGTCAAAAAGGTATTGATCAGCGTAGTGATCTGGCTGCCCTATCTGCTAATCTCTAACCGCGTAAACGTCACGTTCCGGCAGCGGGTCAGGCGCGGGGACGCGCTGACAGCCTAGCAGCGGTGCCGGATGTGCAGTCAAAGGCCGGCTTCGGCTAAGCGCATCTGCCCGGCAGTCCGCCAGTCTTCGGAACAATATGGCAGAAGATGGTGCGGTCAGTCTGATCGCAGCTCGTCTCAACACGATAGAGCATTGGCTGTGGGCACGGACGCTCAGCTCATGACTACTTGCCGCAAGCAGCGCCTCGCCTGACTTGCCGCATCGGTCTGACAAAGTCACCGGAACCGAGCCTATCAAATTTGCACTTTGTCTGCTCGCGTCGGCCCGGTAAAGCCAACTAGGAGAAAGCGTCATGGCGAAACTGGCAGGCAAAGTGGCATTGGTCACGGGGGGTACTTCGGGGATCGGCGCAGGCACGGTCAGGCGCCTCAGCGCCGACGGGGCCAAGGTTGTGTTCACCGGTTCGAATGTCCAAGCCGCTGCAGCGCTGTGCGCCGACACCGGCGCAAGCTTCATCGCGCAGCGGGTCGAACACGCGGCGGGTTGGCCAGACGTCATGACCGAAATCGCGGAGCGCTACGGGCGGCTCGATATCGCTTTCGCGAATGCCGGGACCGAGCGCGGTGACAGTAACATCGAGGAGATCGACTTCAATGACTGGCAGGCGCTCATCGCAGTAAATCTGACGGGCGTGATGCTCACCGCACAGCATGCCGTTAAAGCGATGCGCGCCAATCCAGGCGGACCGGGCGGGGCAATCGTCCTCAATTCATCGATGAACGCCTACAAGGCAATGGGCAATTACGTGGCCTATTCTACCGCCAAATGCGCCTTGATCGGGCTGGGTAAATCGGTCGCCATGCATTGCGCCAATCAAGGTCTGCCGATCCGCTGCAATACGATCCATCCCGGCGTGGTCGAAACCGAAATGATTTGCGGGGTGATCGATCGCGCGCCAGATCCGGCAGCTGCGCGGGCGCAATTCAACGCAATGGCACCGCTTGGCCGGATGGCACAAGTTGCAGAAGTGGCCGCGCTGGTCGCGTTCCTGGTCAGCGACGAAGCAGCGTTCATTTCGGGCTCGGAATACGGGATCGACGGTGCCAGCACCGCCGGCATGATGGGGGTTTAAGCCGCCGCGCCGAGGTAGCCGAGCTGCCCCGCCTTGAAGACCGATTGGCTGCGGTTGACCGCATTGAGTTTCTCACCTGCGCGCTGAACGTGATAGCGCACCGTGGCGTGGCTCAAGGTCAGGATCAGTCCGATTTCTTTGTCGGTCTTGCCAATCGCGGCCCAGCGCAGGCACTCAACTTCGCGTTTGGACAGCTTGCAGTCAGAGGGAATCCACTGCTGGCTGCGCAGCGTGTTGACATAGCCGCCAAGGAAGCGTCGGCACAGTCCGCTGAATAACTCGCCATGCTCCGCCAGAGCATCGGTCAGATCGCTCACGGTAATGTCCACCGGGCTCAAGCTGCAAGCGCCGATCTGGCCGAACGGCAGGTGGACCGGGATCACGATGGCCGATGCTGCGCGGACGTACTGGCTGAAATTGGCGAAGCTGAGCTCTTCGAGATACTTGTTGCGCCAAGCGGTGCGGGCACCTCCGGCGTTGCACCAGAACGGCTCGCTTTCATACCGGCAGGCGCGTGGGAGCGGGGAATTGAGCGCCAATCGGCGTTCTTCCCACCAGCGTTCGCCTTCGGCCTTCCAGCCGAACACGTCGGAATTGATGACGGTTCCTTCGGCATCGACCATTTGCAGTGACGAAGCGATATCGGCGCAGGCCCCCATGCGAAAACCGCGCATCCGCGCTGCCTCGTTCAAGGCTTCGGCAGCGGGGCGAATATCTTTCGCACTCCGGATTGTGACGCGTTCGAACAGCTCGGCCAGTTTAGCCATCTGCAATACCTCTCCGCGATGACGATTCTTTGATCACCCGTCCAAAGAGACTATCAATGAAACAGTCATTGCGAAAGTAATGTTTTGTCGGTTTTCCGCTACGTCATTGCGGGTCTGTCACAGCCCAAGCACCTGCTTGGCGATAATCGTCTTCTGCACCTCGTCGGTACCGCCAAAAATGGTCCAGGCGCGGCCATTGAGATAAGTCGGCAGCGCGAGTTGCGCTGCGCGGCTGCCCACCGGTTCGGGCGCTTCATTGCCATACAGCGGGCGGCTGTGCGGCAGCTGCAACCCATCGTAGGCAAACAGATCGAGCGCCAGCACGTTAATGGCCTGGCGCAGGTTGGCACTGACCAATTTGACCAGTGAAGTTTGCGGTCCGGCCGGGCGACCTTTGACCAGCTCGGCCAGAATCCGCAGCTCGGTCACTTCAAAGGCTTCGGTTTCGGTGCGTAACCGGATGAGCCGCTGGGCAAAGCCGAAATCGTGAATCATCGCCCCGTTGACGCCCCCGTTGACGCCCCCGTTGACCCCCGACGGTTCGCTGCGGGCACAGTCCTCGATCCGGTCAAGCTCGGCCAGCAAAGCGGGCGCGGCACATGATCCGCCGCGTTCGTTTTCGAGCAGATACTTGGCGATGGTCCAACCTTGACCTTCCTCGCCGATCCGGTTCGCTGCGTCAGTCTCGGCATTGTCGAAAAAGGTCTGGTTGACCTCGTGGTCGTTGGCCAAGGTTACAATCGGCGTAACCGTGACCCCGGGCTGGTCCATCGGGATCAGCAGGAACGAAATGCCCTGCTGCTTGCGCGAGCTGGCATCGGTGCGAACCAGCGCGAAGATCCAGTTCGCGTGGTGCGCGTGAGTGGTCCACATTTTACTGCCGTTGACCACATATGTGTCGCCGCGCAGCTCGGCCTTGGTCTTGAGCGCGGCCAGGTCGGAACCCGAACCGGGTTCGGAATAGCCCTGGCACCAGTAGTCCTCGCCCGACAGAATACGGGGCAGGAAGCGCGCTTTCTGTTCGGCCGTGCCAAACCGGCAGATCACCGGTCCGACCAGCTTCAGCCCAAGCACCGGCAGCGACGGCGCCCCGGCGATCGCGCATTCCTTTTCGAAGATATATTTCTGCATCGGGGTCCAGCCCGGTCCGCCATATTCCTGCGGCCACGAAGTCGCGAGCCAGCCCTGATGGTTCAGGATGGCCTGCCATTCGCGAGTGATATCGGGTTCGACAAACACCGACGGCGTATTGGCCGCGCCTTCGCGCAGGCGCGCATTCAATTTGGTCTCGAGAAAGGTCCGCACTTCGTCGCGAAATGCCAGATCGGCCGGGGCGAAATCCATGTCCATCAGGCCAGCTCTCCCATGGCCCAGCGGATTCCCCGGCGCAGCAGCTCGTAATAGACCGGATAGTTCCACGCACAGCGCTCAGGATGCTCCCAGAACGGCATCAGTTCGGTCAGATCATGGTGCCCGCGGCAGTGCCCCAAGGTGTTATAGAGCACGCTGCCCTGGCCAAGCTGGCGCAAATACAGCACCGGCACAGCAGGATCGTCCCACTGGGCATCGACAAACCCGGTCGCTTCACCGGTGAAGCTGGTCTGCATCAGCACTTCGAGCGGAGCGAGCGTCTTCATCAGGTACAGCTCGTCGATTACGTCGAAGTCTTCGATCCCGCGCGTCAGCGGATGGTCGGGGTGGTTGACGGTCACCCGGAACGGAGCGCCGATCGGCGGGTGCGCCTTGAACTGGCTGCCGAGCATTTCCATCACGTCAGGGCGGTCTTCGGGAGTATCGACCCCGGCATCGGTGAAGCGCAGGATCGAATTGGTGCCGTGCAGCGCCAGCCAGCGCCCGCCCGCTTCGAGGAACGCCCGAATCGCGGCGGCCTCCGCCAGCGTAGGCATCAGATCGCAGGTGTAGGTGATCAGAAGACGGCAGGCGGCAATCCGCGCCACATCGCTGTAGTCATTGCCCACCGTGGTGCGCACGTGCGGCTGCTCGGCGAGCAGCCTGAGCAGCTCGAGCCGCGCAAAATCAATGTCGTGATATTTGCCTGCAGCCACAAAATGCGCGTCGATCCGGTCCATCGTTCAACGCTCCATAATGGTGACGGCCGAAACCCCGGGCGCGCCATAGACGTGGGTATAGGCGGTTTTGGGATTGCCCGGAACCTGCCGTGCGCCGCCTTGGCCGCGCAGCTGCGCGACATTCTCATAAACCTGGCGCAGGCCCGAAGCCCCGATCGGTTCGCCGCAGGCGAGGCACCCGCCGTCGGTGTTGATCGGCAACTTGCCATTGGCGCGGGTCCGGCCTTCGGCCAGCCAAGCTTCTTGTTCGCCATCTGCGCAAAACCCGTTTTCGGACATATGCATGATTTCCGCGCCCGATTCGGTGTCTTGCAGCTGCGCCAGATCGATCTCCGCCGGGCCGATCCCGGCGCGTTCGAAAGCCGCGCGCGAAGCCAGCTGCGTGGGGCTTTCACCGCGCGGGACACGGATCGATGACGCGAACACTTCAAACGATCCCGGCGGGCGCGTGCGCATCACCGAAGCCTTCAGCCGGATCGCCTGTTTCCCCAGTTCGCGGGCCTTTTTCTCGGTCGCCAGGATCAGTGCAACCCCGCCTTCGGCCGGCGAGCAGAACATGTATTTGTTGAGCGGATCGTTGACCATCGGCGCGGCCAGGATTGTCTCAAGGTCAAGCTCCGAGCGCCGCCAGGCATGATCGCAGCGCGTGCCGTTGTAGAACGCCTTTTCTGCCACCAGCCCGAGCGTGCGGCGGCTGATCCCGTGGAGCGCCATATAACGCTGAATTTTGGTCGCGAAAAACTGGGTGGTGAGCATCAAGCCGGTTTCACCGTACCATTCGGGCAAGCCGTAATCAGCGGGCAAGGCGCCAAAGGCACCGCGTGGATGTTTGTCGAAGCCAACCGCTAGCCCGATGTCGAATTCACCGCTGGCGATGGCGGAATAGGCCGAGCCCAAGGCCGAGCC
>JANMBA010000045.1:0-16119 GCA_031360105.1 Novosphingobium sp. | reverse complement strand
CGGCGGGATTCAGCACCGGGAGCGCCGCATCGATCGCTTCGATCCAGGCCCGATGCGGCGGACGATCGGCGAACTGGACGGCATGAAGCGCCGCAAAATCGGCCTTTGATTGCCCGTAGGCGGCATGGGCCGCTGGCGCATCACCCAGCCGGTCATAAGCATCGCCCAGCACGCTGTGCAATTGCACCCGTTCGGCATCGGCGTGCGGCCGCCGCGCGGCGAGCGGCGCGATCAGGCGGTGCGCTGCTTCGGCATCGCCTGCTTCGAGCGCCAGAGCAGCCAGCGCAGCAGCAGCGATCGCGTTGTCGGGATCGGCGGCCAGCGCTGCCAAGGCGTGTTCGCGCCCTACGACCCGGTCACCCTCGCGCGCGGCGAGCGCGGCGAGCCCGGCGTGAGCGGGCGCGCTGTCCGGGACCAGCGCGATCACCCGCGCGTAGCATTCCTTGGCGGTTGGCATGGACCCGCCGGCATGCATGACGAACGCGCGTTCAAGCCAGGCTTCGGGATAGTCGGGGTGCGCGGCAATGGCGCTATCGCACAGCCGCACCGCTTCGCTCAGCCGCCCGGTCGCGCGCGCCAAGCCAGCCAGTCCGACTAGGGCTTCGGGATCACGCGGGTCCACCCTGAGCGCTTGCTGGAAGTATTGGGCGGCGTGAGCGGCGTCGCCGCTAACCGCACGTTCCCACGCCAGCGTATTGTAGTGCAACGCGCGCTGATCGCCGCTGGCGAGCGCGGCGCGTGCCTGAACGGCGGCGGCGGCAAGATCATGGTCCATCGCGGTCAGGTCAGCCCGGCGGCGGCGATAATGTCAAGCTCTGCCCCCGTCACAACGAAAGCGGGGCAGGCATTGCTGCCTGCCCCGCTTCGAGCCTTATCGCAAAAGCGATTAGAACCGCAGCTTGGCCGACACCCCGTAACGGCGACCCAGCGCGTCGTAAGTCGACGGATAGGTGTTGCCGCTGTCAAAGGCGGTGTTGCCGATTGAGCTCCCGATCAGGGGCGGCTTACGGTTGGTCAGGTTCTGCACGACGAAGGTAAAGGTCATCACGTCACCGACGTTGAACCGCGCGGTCGCGTCAAAGTAGTTGGCTGACGGGATCTTCCCGAAATTAACCGTCCGACCGCTCAGCGCGCCGCCACCGGTGGCAGGTAGCGTACCAGCAAAAGCCGGGCCGCTTCCGTTGGGATCAGTGATATCCAATGGCTCCTGCACCATCTTGTCGATGTGACGCCACAGGACGGACAAATCGACTGGACCAAAGGTAAAGGTGTTGCGCAGCGAGAACTGATACTTAGGCTGCAGCGAACCGGTGAACGAGCAGTTGACCGAGTAATAGCCAACGCATTCGCGGTCCACGCCGTTCGGAGTGGCCTTGTACTTCGAGTGACGCGTGTAGTTGCCAACGAAGTTGATCGACCACTTGGCGAACCCGAGCACGTCGGTGTTGTAGTTGGCGAGCAGGTCGAAGCCGTCGGTAAACAGCTTGCCCTGGTTGTCGAGCGGAGCGAACAGACCGAAGGTGGTGGCTGGATCGCCGTCAAGCCCGCCGGTAGCCGGATCACGCCGGATAACGGTACACGCCGGATTGGTGGCACTGGCAGCAGTGATCGAACCGAAGCACGCGCTGATCAGATCGCCCGGGAGCGGCGCACCGACCACGTCGGTGACCTTGATGTTGTAGTAATCCAGCGAGACGTTGAAGCGCGGGATGAATGAAGGCTGGAACACCACACCGGCGGTCCAGGTGTTCGCCTTTTCCGGAGCAAGGTTGAGATTACCGCCTGAGGTCAGGTTGGCCTGAGCCGCAGTCGGGTTGGAGATCGAACCAATGGTACCGGCCGGAGCACCCTGCGCGATGCAGACCGCACGCAAGTTGGCATTGGTGGTCGGTGCAGCGCCAGCACAAGGATCGAACGCAAGGTTGGTCAGGCCGGTGGTCAGCGGCGTGAACAATTCGCCGATGTTCGGTGCGCGAACGGCGTGAGCATAGTTGCCGCGGAACTTGAGGTCTTGCACAGGCTCCCAGCTACCGCCAACCTTGTAAGTGAAGGTGTTGGTCTTTGCCCCGCCCTTAACCTCGTAGCGCGAATAGCGGGCGCCGCCTTCGAGCGTCAGGCTGTGGAACAACGGCTTGTCGGAGATCAACGGGACGATGACTTCGCCGTAACCTTCGTAGACTTTGTAACCACCGTCAATGTTCGGAGCAGCGCCGCCAGCACCGCCCAGTTCGCCCGGGGTGCGCGCGAGCAGATCGGAGTTCTGCTTGGCGGCATAGCCGCGGTATTCGGTACCGATGGCGAAACCGATCGGCTCAGATGCGCCCGGCGAGCCAAAGCCAAGATCGCCCGAGATGACGGCACGTGCCTGAGAGAGAGTGGTCTTCACTTGCGTGGTGCTGTCTGCGGTCAGGAACGCAGCGGCACCTGGCGAGATCGTTCCAGCGCCGCCAAACACGTTGACCGGTACGCAGCTGTTTGAGGTGTCTTGGCATACCGGATTGGTCGCCGTGCCGTTGACCAACACACCCTGGCGGAAGCGCGATTGCAGCGTGTAGTTGCGGATCGTCTGCAACTTGTCCGATTCGCCATACGAACCGTTCACGTCCCAGTTGACAGTCGACGTGATCGCACCGCGCGCACCGATCCGGTAATCAAAGATCTGGGTGGTATATTCGCTGATGCGCGGACCGACTTCGACCGCACGGCGGTTAAGGGTTACAGATACTGTGCGATAATTCGGGTCGCTTGCTCCGGTGGCCGTTGCAGCCGCTGCGCAAGTGGCCGGAGAAAAGCGCGGCGTATACGCTCCGGCCCCTGACGTGTTGAATGCGCAGAACTGATTGCGCAAAGCGGCAGGCAGGAACGGATTGTTGAGGTTGATCGTCACCAAACCGCCGAACGAGCCGGATGGCGCGATAATCGTTGATACAGTGTTCTTCGAGAACAGCCCGCGGGTGTAGACCTCAACCGCGTCCGATACCTGATAGTTCGCCTGCGCGAAGATATTGTAACGCTTAAACGGTGTCTGGAAGATGTTGTATGGGTTGAAGTTAAAGGCCGTAAATGCACTGCTTGCCTGGCCGGTGGAGGGGTTTACTTGGCGCCTGCCGCCGTTGCCCGAGCCGGTTGCAGATATAAGGATACTCGGCTGGTTGGTTAGTGGATCGATGGGGCGCGTACCGCTGAAGCGGGCGGGAACCGTGGTGCCCGAACCGCCAAAGGTGCCCGAGAACGAGTCAACCCCGAACACCGAGAAATCTCGCGCGCCCTGATAGACCGGGTCGGACTTCTGATAGCCAACGCTGACCACGGCATTACCGCGGCCATCGGCGAAGTTTGCACCCAGCGTAAGGTCGGCGCGGAAGTAGCTGCCATCACCCTTTTCGGTGATCTGCTGGCCGACCGAGAAATCAAGCCCGGCGAAATCCTTCTTGGTGACGAAGTTGACCACACCAGTGATGGCGTCGGCCCCGTAAGTCGTCACGGCAGCACCGGTCAGCGCATCAACGCGGCTGATCAGCGCGAGCGGAATGTTGTTAAGATCGACGCGGCCAGCAAGATCGGCCGGGACAATGCGGTTGCCGTCAAGCAGCACGATGTTGCGGTTTGAACCAAGCCCGCGAAGATCGACGTACGACGAGCCGCCATTGCCGTTGTTCACCGACGAGCCGATGTTGGCGACGACGCCCGGAATTTCACGCAACACGTCTTCGGCAGTGTTCGACTGCTTGAGTTCGATCTGGTCAGCGGTCGTCACGTTGACCGGATTGGCCTGAACGAGGTTAGGATTGCGGATCAGCGACCCGGTAACGACGATCGCTGGCTGATCTTCTTCAGCAGTGGTCGCGGTATCAGCCGGGGTGGTCTGCGCAAATGCCGACGTAGCGGTCAGCAATACGATCGCAGTGGTTGCGCTCGACAGGAGCTTGATCTTGGTGTTCGTTTTCACAGGTTAGTCCCTCTGTAAAACCGGCGCATGAGTCGCCGGAAATCGTTGGTCCGCAGCAATGGCGCGCGTCCGGCGTACACCGAGCTTGCGGACAGATGGACGCGTGAATGACCAAAAGCGGGGGGCTGGGCAAAGGGTTTCGCCCGGATCGCATCATTCCATCCACAGCCTGTGGCAATGGGGACACAGCTTTGAACGGGCCTGCTAATATTATTTCAATCGCGGTCACAAAACGGAAACAATCGATTCAGGCAGGTCGCTGTGCTTCGGTTGCGGCCTGAAATATTCAACCCATCGGCCCGGCGAACAGCAGCGGATCCAGCCGGGAATCGCGCCATTTGATCGACCAATGCAAATGCGGCCCGGTCGCGCGGCCGGTTTTGCCGATCCGCGCGATGAACTGGCCTTGGCGGACCAGCTCGCCTTCGGGCACGGCGTGGCTTGAGCAATGCAGGAACGCGCTGTTCAGCCCCATCCCGTGATCGATCATCAATAGCTTGCCCTCAAGGCTGAACGGGCTTTGCGCGGCGAGTGTCACCACTCCGTCAGCCGGAGCAACGAACGGCGTGCCGCTGGCCCCGGTGGCGATATCCAGCCCCGAATGGTAGCTGCCGGGCGTGCCGTTGTAGATCCGCTGCGAGCCGAACTTGCCCGAAAGCCGCCCAAAGACCGGCCAGATGAACCGCTGCCGCCAGCCATCGACCGGGTGATCGACGCTGCGCGCGGCATTGATCAGCGCTAGCTCGCCGCCGCGCCGCCGGGCATATTCTTCGCTTGGCGGGGTGCCGGGCCTGGGCCCGAGCGGGATTCGCTCAAGCTGCCAGGCGCGCGGCAACACCGCGATGCTGCGGGTTACGCTGTGCCCGTTGCTCAATTGCGCGGTGAGGGGAAGGGAGGGCGGCGAATCTCGATCGAACGCGATGAAGAAGCGCCCGTCGCGCGCGATCATCACCGGCTTGCCTGAAAGACTGAGCGCCAACGTCCCAGCCGGGGCCAGTCCGCGCGCCCAGCCGCCTTGGGTCAGCGCTCCGGCCAGCCCGAAATCACGCGGCGCGCCATAGCCGAGCGTTTCGGCGGCCAGTCCCCGCGCGCGCCACAGCCCCAGCGCAAGCGCCGTTCCGCCGCCAGCCAGCAGCAACCGCCGGTCCACTACAATTCAGTCCTGTTTGAGCAGGCGGCGGGTGGCCAGTTCGGCGCTGGCATAGCCTTCCTGGCGCTCAACCGACCAATAGCGCAGTGCCTCAAGCGGCACCTCTGCGCCACTGACCGCGCAGAGCACATAGTGACCGGGGCTAAGCACGCGAAAGCCGTTGGGCTGGTAAAACAGCATGGCGGGACGATCAGAGGAGGACATCAACATGCTGGTATCCTAGCGCCTTCGCGCCTTCAGAGCAATTTACCCTGAGCGGCGGGATCAGCGGCAAGCGCCAGTTTTGGCTTGGACGCCGCCCGGACTGGCGCAGAACCGGCAGGAATTACGCCGAGCGCGCCATCGCGGAAGTGCACGGTCAAGGCAGGTTCGCGTGCTGCCGCCGCGCGGTCCACCAAGGTGCGGCCATCGGCGGCGGTTATCCGGGCATAGCCGCGTTCAAGCACGGTGTATGGGTTCAAAGATTTCAGCACCCGGCCCAGCCCATCGACCTGGCCCTGCGCATGGGCCGCCCGCGCCCGCAGCAGCGGCGGAGACAGCCGCGCTGCCACATGCTGCAGCTCGCCGCGCGCCAATTGCGTGCGCTCGGTCAGCCCGCGCCGCAGCCGTTCAGCCGCCTCGTCCAGCCGCTGGCTGTGCGCGCTGAGCAGCGCGGCAGGCGCGGGCAGCCGCTCGGCTCGCACCGCCAGCCGTTCGCGTCCCAGTTGCACCGGACGAACGACGGCGCGGCGCATCCGCAGGCCAAACTCGGTCAGCTGCAATGCCAGATCGCCGCGCACTGGCACCGCAAGTTCAGCCGCAGCGGTGGGGGTCGGCGCGCGGCGATCGGCGGCGTAATCGGCCAGCGTCGTATCCGTCTCGTGGCCCACTGCAGAGATCAGCGGGATGGTGCATTGCGCAATCGCGCGTACGACAATTTCTTCGTTGAACGCCCACAGATCCTCAATCGAACCGCCGCCGCGCGCGACGATGACCAGATCGGGGCGCGGCACCGCGCCGCCCGCCGCCAGGTTCGAGAATCCGCGAATCGCAGCGGCGATTTGCTCAGCCGCGCCCGCGCCCTGGACCAGCACCGGCCAGACCAGCACATGACTGGGGAAGCGGTCGGCCAAGCGGTGCAGGATATCGCGGATCACCGCGCCGGTCGGCGAGGTGACCACGCCGATCACCTGCGGCAGATAGGGCAGCGGCCGCTTGGCCTCGGGCGCAAACAGCCCTTCGGCTTCAAGCCGCGCTTTGGTCTTGGCCAGCAGCGCGAGCAGCGCGCCCTCGCCCGCCACCTCCATCCGCTCGATCACCAACTGATAATTGGAGCGCCCGGGATATGTGGTCAGCTTGCCCGTAGCGATCACTTCAAGCCCGTCCTCGGGCGTGAAGCTGAGCCGGGCGGTGGTGCCGCGCCACATCACCGCATCCAGCCGCGCGGTTTCGTCTTTCAAGGCCAGATACATATGCCCCGAGGCGGCGCGTTTGACCCCCGATAACTCGCCGCGCACCCGCACATGGCCGAACTGATCTTCAACCATCCGTTTCAACGACGCAGAAATCTCGCTGACCGACAGCGCTGCGGCGTTGTCGCCCGCGCTGTCCTTCGCTACCAGCCTGGCGGGTTCATCATCCTCTGGGTACGGCGAGGCTGGTGGGTATGAGGAGACGGGCATGAATATCCTGCTGCTGGGATCGGGCGGGCGCGAACATGCGCTGGCGTGGAAGCTGGCGCAATCCCCGCTGTGCGAGCGACTCTATGCCGCGCCGGGTAATCCGGGGATCGCCGAACATGCCCAGCTGGTCGCGCTCGACGCTGCCGATCACGCCGCCGTGCTGGCGTTCTGCGAGGGCCACCACATCAGCTTGGTGGTGATCGGTCCCGAAGCGCCGCTGGTCGATGGCCTGGCGGACAGCCTGCGCAGCGTCGGTGTTTCCGCGTTCGGCCCCAGCAAGGCCGCTGCGCAGCTCGAAGGATCGAAAGCCTTCACCAAAGAACTGTGCGCACGGCACAACATCCCAACCGGCGCGTTCAAGCGGGTTACCACCGCGGCAGAAGGACTCGCCGCGCTCGACAGCTTTACGATCCCGGTGGTCATCAAGGCCGATGGGCTGGCGGCGGGCAAGGGCGTGACCGTGGCGCTGACCCGCGCCGAAGCTGAAGTCGCAGTGGCCGACATCTTTACCGGCCGGTTCGGGGCCGCCGGCGCTGAGGCGGTAATCGAAGAGTTCCTTGAAGGCGAGGAGGCCAGCTTCTTTGCGCTGACCGACGGGCACACCATCGTGCCGCTGGGATCAGCGCAGGATCACAAACGGGTTGGCGATGGCGATACCGGCCCAAACACTGGCGGTATGGGCGCTTACAGCCCGGCGCGGGTGCTGACCCCGCTGCTGGAGGGCGAAGCGATCGAGCGGATCATCGCGCCGACCGTGCGGGCGATGGCGAGCGAGGGCATGCCCTATTCGGGCGTGCTTTACGCCGGGCTGATGCTCACGCCGGCCGGCGTCCAATTGATCGAATACAACGCGCGGTTTGGCGATCCCGAATGTCAGGTGCTGATGCTGCGGCTTGATAGTGATCTGGCCGAACTGCTGCTGGCCTGCGCGCAGGACCGGCTGGCGGCTTTGCCCCCGCCGCGTTTATCCGCTGACACCGCGTTGACCGTGGTGATGGCAGCGGCGGGCTATCCAGGCACACCCAAAGCGGGCGGCGCAATTGGCGGGATTGCAGCGGCAGAGGCGCACGGGGCCAAGGTGTTTCACGCTGGCACGTCGCTTAAGGACGGACGGCTTGTGGCCAGCGGCGGCCGGGTGCTGAACGTCACTGCGCGCGGCAGCAGCGTGCGCGAAGCCCAGGCCCGCGCTTATGCAGCGGCCGATGCGCTCGACTTTCCTGATGGCTTTTGCCGCCGCGATATCGGCTGGCGCGAAGTCGTCCGCGAGCGGGGTTAAACCGCGACGGGACCGGCTTTGGCCCAAGGCCCGACTGCTTCAGCCACTGCACCGCCCAGCAAGCTGTCCATCGCTTCGTCCAGATCAAGATCATCGAGCAGGCCCATCACTTCGGTCGCTGCCGCCACTTTGGTGCGGGCCAGTTCGGGAATTCGGCGCAGGTCAAGGTGCGTCAGGCCAAGCAGGAATAGCTCGCGGTAAGCAACCCGTTCGAACAAGCCGCTGCCCAGCCGGAAATCCAGTCGCGGGGCAAGCTGCCGCAGCGCGGCATCGACCCGGTCCTGATTTTTGCTGGTTTCGCGGCGCTTGCGGTTTTGCAGCACCAGCCAATCGAGCGCGGGCATGCCCATTTCCGAGCGTGCATCGCGCAATTCGGTCACCATCGCGGCAAAGCAGCCCGGGCCGAGCAGCTTGTTGCTAACCGCGTGAAACCGCCCGAGCAGATCAAGATCGACAAAGCTGGAGTTTACCGGCGACACCAGCAAGTCAGCCAGAGCAATCGCGCGCCGGGCAATCGGCGAATCGTGGCCGGCCGCGTCGATCACAACAAAATCGCAGTCCCACGCCGTCCGGGCGAGTTCCTGGCACAGCCCAGCTCCTGACTGGTGCTGGAGCAACACGTGGCGCGGCAGCGGCAAGCGAATCCCCAGCCGTTTGGCCGTGCCGCCGCGATTGGTGAACGCCCGGGTCAGCGATTGCTGGCGGCGATCCAGATCGAGCGCGAGCACCTTGTGGCCAGTATCGGCCAAGGCCACCGCCAGATGGAACGCCACGGTCGATTTGCCGACGCCGCCCTTTTCATTGGCAACAGTAATGATCCGGGCCGGCGGCCGGGGCCGCCCAGCAAGGTCGGCGACCACTACGCGCGGATGCTCTCCGTCCACCGAAACATCACGGCGACCGGCAAAGTGCCCGATCGAAGTTACAACATTCATGCGCCCGATCCTCTTGGTTTCGCCCCGGTTATTACCGGGTGCGAATCACCCCCGGGGAAAAGCTAGTGGAAAAAGCTGTGGAAATCGATTCATTCGATCTTGACGATGTTAGCCGAGGCGCTGGGCCACCAATTGCCGCAGATCGGCTTCGGGCCGCGCGCCATAATGTGAGATAATTTCAGCCGCGCAGATCGCGCCCAACGTCAAGCAATCGATCATGCTGTGCCCGCTGACATGCCCGTGCAAAAAGCCCGCTGCGAACAGATCGCCTGCGCCGGTGGTATCGACGACTTTGCTCACCGGTTCAGCTGGAACCTCGAACAATTCGCCGCCGCACGCCGCCACTGCCCCGTGCTCGCCGCGAGTCACCACCAGCACCGGCACCTGGTCCTGCAGCGCGGCAATCCCGGCGTGGAAATCATCATACCCGGTCAGCGCGGCCAGCTCGACATGGTTGGCAAACAGGATGTCGATCAACCCCGCCGCGATCAGCGCGCGAAAATCATCGCCGTGGCGCGCAATCACGAAAGCATCGGACAGCGTAAACGCCACCTTGCGCCCGGCACCCCGCGCAGCATCAATGGCCCGGCGCATCGCCGCGCGCGGTTCTTCGGGATCCCACAGGTAGCCTTCGAGATAGAGCACTTCGGCATCGGCAATCGCGGCTTCATCGAGCGCGCCGGCGGGCAGGAATTGCGAAGCGCCAAGATACGTGTTCATCGTGCGTTGGCCATCAGGGGTGACGAAGATCAGGCACCGCGCGGTCGGCGGATCACCGGCGCGCACCGGGGTGGCAAAGCTGATCCCGCCCGCGCGGACATCGTGCGCAAAGACTTCGCCCAGCTGATCATCCGCGACCTGGCCGATAAAGGCGCAGCGGCTGCCCAGAGCGGCGAGGCCAGCTAGCGTATTGGCCGCCGATCCGCCCGAAATCTCGCGCGCCGGACCCATCGAATCGTACAGTTCCTGCGCGCGGGCAGTATCGACCAGCGTCATCCCGCCACGTACCAGCCCGAGCATTTCGATCAGCGCGTCGGCGCAGGGTGCCATCACATCAACGATGGCGTTGCCGATAGCGATTACTTGCGTGCTGGGCTGGGGCATCGAACGCTTTCTGATGGCTGGGAAAATCGCACCGCGCCTAGCCGCTTTCACGCCCCGTGGGAAGCGCGTTGACAGCGCGGTGGCGGCAGGCGATTCCATCCACCATGATCAGCGCGCTGACCCTTGCCTTGACCCGGCTGTTCGATCCGCGGCTGCTGCCGATCTGGCTCAAAAGCCTGGCCGCGACGCTGCTGGCCTGCGCGGTGTTGGGGCTGGGCGGCTGGTGGGGCTTGAGCGCGCTGTTCGATCGCTACGCCGGACAAACAGGCGAGCTGGGCCAGATCGCCGCGGGCTTGATCACGCTGCTGGCCGGGTGGCTGCTGTGGCGGGTGGTCGCGCTGGCGGTGTTGCAGTTCTTCGCCGATGAAGTGGTGCACGCGATTGAGCTGCGCGATTACCCCGCAATGGCGGCGCGGGCGCGCAAACTGGGCTGGCGTGAGGAATTGGTGCGGGGCCTGAGCGGCGCGGCGCGCGCGCTCCTGTTCAACCTGATCGCGCTGCCATTCGCGCTGCTGCTGTTGGTGACGGGCGTGGGCGCGCCGCTGGTGTTCATCGCGGTCAATGCGGTGCTGCTGGGGCGAGAGTTGCAGGACATGGTCTGGCTGCGCCACCGGCCCTCGCCCGGCAGCCCGGCGCCGCTGTCCGCCATCGAGCGATTTGCGCTGGGCGGGGTGACTGCCTTGCTGCTCACCGTGCCAATTGCCAACTTCGCCGCACCATTCCTTGGCGCGGCTTGCGCGGTGCACCTAATTCATCGCAAGGGGCGGCGCAATGAACCGTAACCCACAGCTCGCCCTGACGCTGACTGCTATGCTTGCCGCCTGCGGCGCGGGCGGGGTCAAAAGCGCTTCGTCGGCGCGGCCCAAGGCTGTTCCGGTCGCGATCCGCGCCCCGGTTCGGCTGGCTCCGCCGCGCCCGCGCGTGCTCGCCGCGCCGGGACTCGAAGGCGTGATCGGTGCTGGTCCTGATGAATTGGCGCGCCAGTTCGGCCCAGCCCGCCTCGATGTGTGGGAAGGCGATGCGCGCAAGCTGCAATTTGTCGGCACCGCCTGCGTGCTCGATATCTACCTCTACCCGCCCGCTCCGGGCGGCGCGCCCGAGGCGACCTACGTCGATGCCCGCCGTGCCAGCGACGGACAGGATGTTGACCGGGCCTCCTGCGTCGCGGCATTGAAGCGGCGCTGAACCCGCGAACTTAGGTAACGCGGCTTTAACCTCGTCCTGTCACAGTCCTGTTCACGTGAAATAGTCGGGACTGCGCCATAATGAGCATGGAATTTGGAGCCTTGGCGGCCGCTGCGGCGAGCGACGGGACGATTTCAGCCGAAGAAATCCTCGAACTGCGGCGGACCGGCTGGGCTGATGGCACGATCGGCCCCGATGAAGCCGAAGCGCTGTTTTCGGCCAACGATGCCTGCACCCAGCCCAGTCACGAATGGTGCGATTTCTTCGTCGAAGCGCTTTCAACCTTCATCGTCCAGAGCGTGCCGCCAGCCGGCTATATCGACGATGAAATGGGCGATGAGCTGATCGCGCGGATCGATTGCGACGGCAAGCTGGGCACGCTGGCCGAACTTGAACTGCTGGTCCGGGTGCTCGAAATTGCCAACAACGCACCCGACCGGCTCAAGGCCTATGCACTGGGGCAGATCGAAGACGCGGTGCTGAGCGGCGAAGGCCCCACCCGCCACGGCGAGCTAGCCGCGAAAGGCATCAACGAGACCGAATGCACGCTGCTGCGCCGCCTGATCTTCGCGCCTGCTGGCGGCGGTCCGGCGGCGGTCAGCAAAGCCGAGGCCGAAATGCTGTTCCGGCTCAAAGATGCCGCACTGTACGACGTCAACGCCCCCGAATGGGAAAAGCTGTTCGTGCAGGGCGTGGCCAATTACCTGTTCGGGTTTGGCGGCCACGAGCCGCTCGAGCGCGAGCGCGCTGCCGAGCTCGAAAGCTTCATGAACTCTGAAGGTGGCGGGATTGGCGGGTTCCTTGGCCGGATGCTGACCTCCAAGCCCGATCTGGGCGGGGCCTTCGGCAGTCTGCTCGGGACCACAAACGAGGCCGACCGCGGAACCGAAGCCTATGACGACGAAGCCGAAGCAGCCGCCGTGCTGGAGCCCGGCGAAGCCGACTGGTTGCGTGACCAGCTGGAAGCCGATGAGGAACTCGATGAGTACGAAAAAGCGCTGATCGCCTTTATCGATAGAGAAACCGGCGAGCAATTCGTCCCGCGTCCTGTTTCTGTCGCCTGACGTCCCTGCAACTTCCTAAACAGTAAAGCTTTCCCCGCAGCCGCAGGCACCTTTGGCGTTGGGGTTTTCAAACACGAACCCGGCGGTGAAATCATCGTCCTGCCAGTCCATCGTGCTGCCCACGAGGTACAGCACGCTCGCCCCGTCGATGAAGAAAGTACCGCCCGGGGTTTCGATCCGCTCGTCGAACTTGTCGGCCTCGGTCACGTAATCGACCGAGTAAGCGAGCCCCGAACACCCGCGCTGCGGGGTCGAGAGTTTGACCCCGATTGCGCCCACAGGTGCCTCGGCCATCAGCTTGGCCACCCGCGCTTCGGCGGCAGTGGTCAGGATCACGGCCGCCGGCAATGGACGGCGGGTTTTGGTTGTCGTCATCACAGCATCCCCAATTCGAGCCGGGCTTCGTCGCTCATCTTGGCCGGATCCCACGGCGGATCCCACACCAGATTAACCTCGGCATCGCGCACGCCGGGCACCGCACTGACCCGCAGCTCAACTTCGCCGGGCATTGATTCGGCGACCGGGCAATGTGGCGTGGTCAAAGTCATCGCCACCACCACCCCGCCGTCTTCAGCGACATCAACCCCGTAAATCAGTCCCAGATCATAGATGTTTACCGGGATTTCAGGATCGAAAATATCCTTGAGTGCGTCGATCACTGCTTCATACAGATCGCCGCCGGGCTCACCTGCAGCCACGCCGGGCGGCATTTCCTTGAGGAACCCTTCCAGGTAATCGCGCTTGCGCTCCAGCTTGTCTGCCGGGCTCTCGTCCACCCGCGCACGCGGCGGCGGGGCCACTGCGGCAACCTCTTCAACGCTGAAACTGGGTTCGTCGGTCACCCAAAAATCCTTCTCGTTCGCTCAATTCCGTGCAGCAGCGCGGCAATATCGCTGGCATCCGAATAAAGGCCGAAGCTGGCCCGTGCGGTGGCCGGCACGCCCAGATAGGCCATCAGCGGCTGCGCGCAGTGGTGCCCGGCGCGGATCGCGACGGTTGTTCCATCGGGGCCAGCTTCATCCAAGATAGTGCCAAGATCGTGCGGATGCACCCCGTCCATCGAAAAAGAGACGATCCCGGCGCTGGCTTCGGGCCCGTACAACGTAATGTCATTGCGCTGACGCAGCGCCGCGCGCAGCTGCGCCACCAACGCAGCTTCGTGCGTGCGGATTGCGTCCAGACCGATTGCGGCAACGTAATCGATCGCCGCGTGCAGCCCCAGCACTTCGGCAATCGCCGGAGTCCCCGCTTCAAACCGCGCCGGCGGCGCAGCATAAGTGGTCCGCTCAAAACTGACCTGATCGATCATCGCGCCGCCGCCTTGCCACGGCGGCATCCGCTCCAGCAACTGCGCCTTGCCCCACAGCACCCCGATCCCGGTTGGCCCGTAAAGTTTGTGGCCCGAGAAGGTGTAGAAATCGCAACCCAGCGCCGCCAGATCAACCGTCATTCGCGCCGCCGCCTGGCAGCCATCAAGCAGTACCAGCGCGCCGACCTTGCGGGCAATGTCGGCCACCCGCGGGGCATCAAGCACCGAGCCAAGCACGTTCGAAACATGCGCCAGCGCGACCATCCTGTGCTCCGCCGTCAGGTTGGCGGACAGCCAATCGAGGTCGATCTGGCCGTCGTGCGTCAGCGGGCAGACATCGATCTGGTATCCCGCCAGTTGCCAGGGCACGATGTTCGAATGATGCTCCAGCTGGCTCAGCATCACCCGCGAACCCTTGGGCAGCACTGGCGCGGGGCCAGCGCACAGCGACTGCGCCACCAGATTGATCGCCTCGGTCGCGCCGCGCACAAACACCACTTCGTCGGTCTGCCCGCCGATAAATGATGCCACCCGCGCGCGCGCCGCCTCGTAAGCCGTGGTCATATCAGCCGAGCGAGCATAAACCCCGCGGTGGACTGTGGCGTAGTCCGCCCCCAGCGCCCGCACCGTGGCATCGATCACGACCTGCGGCTTTTGCGCGGTGGCGGCAGTATCCAGATAGTGCCAACCGCCGGTGAGGCCCGGGAAATCGGCTTTGCGATCAATCTGGATGGGGCTAACCGCGTTCACAGCATCACCTCCAGCGCGGCCAAGGCACTGGCTAGTAACACTTCCTCGTCGTCCGCGCCAACAAACGCCTCGGCCACAAACGCTTGCAGCATCAGCCGCTTGGCCAGCTCTGGCGGAAGCCCGCGTGAAGCCATGTAGAATAGCGCCGCCGCATCGAGTTCGCCCACCGCGCAGCCGTGCGCGCACTTGACGTCGTCGGCGAAGATTTCGAGCTCGGGCTTGGCGTTGGCGGTGCTCTGCCGGTCGAGCAGCATGGCCCGGACCGACTGCGAACCATCGGTGCCGTCCGCCCCGCGCGCGACCTTGACCTTGCCGAGATAATTGACCGAAGCCCCGCCGCCCGCGACCGAGCGCACCACCTGGCGGCTGGTGGCATCGCGGCCAAGGTGCGTGACTTCGCTGACCACTTCAAGCACCTGCGCGCCTGAGCCAAGTTGCGCCGCACCAAGGGTGAAGCTGGCCCGGTCGGCCAGTTTGGCGCGCACCGAAATGCGGCAATATCCCGCCCCGGCGCTCAGCACGCGCAGATCGAACGATGCGCCCTCGGCCAGACTGATCGCCAGTTCGCGTACCACTCCAGCATCACCAGTGGGCACGATCGACAGTGCCCGATGCTCCCCCGCAGCCACCGCAATCGTCTCCACCGCTACCGGCCACAGCGGCGCCAGCGCAGCCAAATCCGCGTAGCGGAAGAGCTCATCGCGGCGCGTGGGGAGAGCGGTGACAGCGGCCATCACAGCACAACACCTTCGCGCCTTTGCGCCTTTGCGTGAGAAAGATTCTTCGCACGCCAAGGTGCCAAGGCGCAAAGAGGCATAGGGGCTGCGCCGCTGCTCATGCCGTCACTGCCTCGTAGCCTTCGCTTTCGAGCTGATGGGCGAGTTCCGCCCCGCCGGTTTTGACGATCCGGCCATCCGCCAGCACATGGACGAAATCGGGCTTCACGTAATCGAGCAGCCGCTGATAGTGCGTGATCAGCAGTACGCCCTTGTCGGGCCGCCGCATCACCGCGTTGATTCCGTCACCGACCACGCGCAGCGCGTCGATGTCGAGGCCGCTGTCAGTCTCGTCGAGCACCGCAAAGCTCGGATCGAGGATGCCCATCTGGACCATCTCGGCGCGCTTCTTCTCACCGCCCGAAAAGCCGACGTTCACCGGGCGCTTGAGCATGTCCATGTCGAGTTTGAGCAAGGCGGCCTTCTCACGCGCGAGCTTGAGGAACTCCCCGCCCGACAGCGGCGCGTCCCCGTGCGCGCGGCGCTGGGCATTGAGGCTTTCGCGCAGGAACTGGACGAACGACACGCCGGGGATTTCGACCGGGTACTGGAACCCGAGGAACAGGCCGGCGGCAGCGCGTTCGTGCGGGGCGAGCGACAACAAATCCACGCCCTCATCGTCACCCCGGCCCCCTAAATCGTCACCCCGGCGCAGGCCGGGGCCCAGTCCCGCAAAGGACGTGTCGCCTTGCGACGCATTATTTTCCCGGTCTGGGTCCCGGCCTTCGCCCGGATGACGGGAAGCGGTGAAGGTCACACTCCCCCCCGTCACCTCGTACCCGGGCCGCCCGCCCAGCACATAGGCCAGCGTCGACTTGCCCGCGCCATTCGGCCCCATGATCGCATGGATCTCGCCCGCATTCACAGTGAGCGAAAGGCCCTTGAGGATCGGCTTGTCGGCGACCGTGGCGGAGAGGTTATTGATATTCAACAATGCCAAAGCCCTGTTTTGTGTTCAAA
>JANMBA010000023.1:0-3268 GCA_031360105.1 Novosphingobium sp. | reverse complement strand
GTGGAACGGCGGCGGGCTGGACAGGGTCCATTCCAGCGTCGTCGCGCCTTCACCCCAGTAATTGTCGGGCGCTGGCTTACCCGCAGCGAGCGACCAAGCGACGTTGATGAAGAAGATCACCATTGAGCTCGCCATGACGAGGTAGCCGTAGGACGAGACCGTGTTCCAGTGTTCGAACGCCGGGGCATAATCCGGATAACGCCGAGGCATGCCTTGATAGCCCAGGAAGTGCTGCGGGAAGAAGATCAGGTTTACGCCGATGAAGAAAATCCAGAAGTGGAGGTGCGCCAGGAATTCCGAATGCATCTTGCCGCTCATCTTGGGGAACCAGTAATAGAAGCCCGCGAACAGCGAGGTTACCGCGCCGAGGCTCAGCACATAGTGGAAATGTGCGACCACGAAGTAGGTGTCCTGCACCACATCGTCGATCCCGCCATTGGCCAGATAGACCCCGGTGACACCGCCTACCGTGAACAGGAAGATGAAGCCCATCGCCCAGACCATCGGGCTTTTGAACTCGATCGAGCCGCCCCACATCGTGGCAATCCAGCTGAAAATCTTGATGCCGGTCGGCACCGCGATCACCATCGTGGCGAGCGTGAAGTACATCTTGGTGTCGAGGCTCATGCCGGTGGTGTACATGTGGTGCGCCCACACCACGAACCCGACCACGCCGATCGCGACCATCGCGTAAGCCATGCCCAGATAGCCGAACACCGGTTTTTTCGAGAAGGTCGAGACGATCTGGCTGATGATGCCAAAGCCCGGCAGGATCATGATGTACACTTCGGGATGGCCGAAGAACCAGAACAGATGCTGGAACAGCACCGGATCGCCACCGCCCTTGTAATCGAAAAAGGTGGTGTGGAAATTGCGGTCGGTGATCAGCATGGTGATCGCCGCCGCCAGCACCGGCAGCGCGAGCAACAGCAGGAACGCGGTGACCAGCATCGACCAGACGAACAGCGGCATTTTGTGCAGGGTCATTCCCGGCGCGCGCATGTTGAAGATGGTGGTGATGAAGTTGATCGCGCCCATGATCGAGGCGGCACCCGCCAGATGGAGCGAGAAGATCGCAAAGTCAGTCGCCGGGCCTTGTGCGCCATACGTCGACAGCGGCGCGTAGGCGGTCCAGCCAATTCCGGCTCCGTTGCCGGTGGTATCGCCGGGCACAAACGCCGAAATCATGAGGCTGCCGAACCCGGCCACAGTCATCCAGAACGAGATGTTGTTCATCCGCGGGAAGGCCATATCGGGCGCGCCGATCATCAGCGGCACGAACCAGTTACCAAAACCGCCGATCAAGGCCGGCATGACCATGAAGAACACCATGATCAGCCCGTGAGCGGTGATCAGCACATTCCACAAGTGCAGCTGGGTATCGAAGCTGGGGTTCTTTTCGCCCAGGAACGAGGCAATCGAGCCCAGGTATTGGATCCCCGGATGCGCCAGTTCAAGCCGCATCAACCCCGAAATAACCCCGCCGATAACCCCGGCCGTGATCGCAAAGATCAGATACAGCGTGCCGATGTCTTTGTGATTGGTTGACATGAACCAGCGGGCGAAAAAGCTCGGCTTGTGATCATGATCATGCTGCCCGTGATCGTCGGTGTGATCGTGAGCGTGGTCGGCGGTAATTGCCATGGGGTAGAACCTCTGTCTTGCTAGACTGGTATGCTCAGGCGGCCGGCTTGGCAGCAGGAGTGGCAGTGGTTGGTACGGTCGCGGCGACGGCGGGCGCAGCATCGGGTGCCCCATCGATCTTGCCGCCCTGGGCAATTACCCAGGCATTGAATTGATCGCGCGGCAGCGCTTCGACCGCGATCGGCATATAGCCATGCTTGATCCCGCACAATTCGGAACACTGGCCGAAATACACGCCCGGCTTGTCAACCCGCAGCACCTTCTCGTTAAGCCGCCCGGGCACCGCGTCGAGCTTGAACCACAGCGAGGGCACCGCGAAGGCATGGATCACGTCCGCGCCAGTGGTCTGCAAGCGGATATCTTCGCCCACCGGCACCACCATCCGGTTATCAACCGCCAGGTGCTCAGGACCATCGGCCAGCGTGCGGGCGCGTTCGCCCGGCTGAATCTCGGTTTGCTCTTTCAGCATGTTCGAAATCACTTCGATCTTGCCGTTATCGGGATACTGATAGGTCCAGTACCACTGGTTGCCGGTCGCCTTGACCGTCAGCGCATTTTTGGGCGCAGGCTTGAACTGCGCCCGCAGCAAACTGATCGACGGCACGCAGATCGCCACCAGAATGAGGATCGGCACTCCGGTCCAGACCACTTCGAGGACGGTGTTGTGCGCGGTTTTCGATGGCACCGGATTCGCGCGGCTGTTGAATTTGACGACCACGATCACCAGCAGCGCCAGCACGAACCCGGCAATGGCGAACATCACCCAGATCAGCCAGGTGTGCATGGCGAAAGCCTGATGCCCATTGGGCGAAAACTGGGCTTGCACATTGATTGCGCCGGGGATTGGCATACCGACGCCTTCGACCGGCTGCAACGGGGTATAACCGCCCGGTGCAACTTTGAAGTGCGGATCGTTGGGATCGATAACGGGGAGTGCCGGCGCAGCAACAATGGCAACGGGGGCGGCTACAACGGCAGTGTCGTTCGCCGCCGCAGCAGCTACCGGAGCGGCGGACTTGGCTGCCGCCGGTGCTGCAAGCGCCGCACCAGGCGCGGCCAACAGAGCCAGCGCCAAGACCAACCCTTGGGCGATTGCTTTGATCGCTTGACCCGGTTGGCGGGCGGTTTCGCCGATTGTCATCGTGCCTCTTGCTTTCGCTATTTTGGGTCGAGGTGCAGCCCTGCGGTGCTCCCTGCGCCCGATTGGGAGTCGTCTAATTCTGGGGGGCCTATACGCGCGCTTTACGGCCACCTCAAGCGCCTCTAGGGGATTTTTTGCGACCTTCCCCAAAGGGCGTCGTTTGCGAGTGATAATTTACGCGAAAGGGCTGTTCTGACTATGCAGGATGAAGATGTGCTGGCCGAGTTTCGCGCCAGCAAAGCCTTGCTCGAAGGCCATTTTCTGCTCTCTTCAGGCCGCCACAGCGCGCACTATCTACAGTGTGCGCGCGTCCTGATGGATCCGCTGCGCGCCGCCCGGCTGGCGTCCGCATTGGCTGCGAAAATCCCGCGCGACCTGCGCAAGGATATCACCAAGGTTGTCGCCCCGGCGATGGGCGGCGTGATCATCGGGCATGAAATGGGCCGTGCGCTGGGGACCGAGGCAATGTTCGTTGAACGCCCC
>JANMBA010000009.1:0-1505 GCA_031360105.1 Novosphingobium sp. | reverse complement strand
GAATTGCCACCCGCGCGATTGGCGGGCGAGTCAGGGTGCATGGGGTGCCGCTGCGGCGCGATGTGTTCTTCATGCCCAACCACGTTTCGTGGTTCGATATCCCGGTGCTCGGCGGTATCACTGGATCGGCCTTCGTCGCTCGCGCCGAAATTGCCGAGATGCCCGTGCTGGGCTGGATGGCCCGGCTTAACCGGACGGTTTTCACCCAGCGTCAGGACCGGATGAGCATTGCCAAAACGATCAATGCCTTGCGCGAAGCCGTGGCTGACACTTGGTCGGTGATAATCTTTCCCGAAGGCACTTTGACCGACGGTCATTCGCTGTTGCCATTCAAAACTTCGATGCTCAGCGTACTCGAACCGCCGCCGCCGGGTATGCTGGTCCAGCCAGTGGTTATTGATTATGGCGCGCTGGCCGAATGGATTGGCTGGCTCAACCTGGAAAGCGGAATCAACAATGCCCGCCGGATCTTTGCCCGGCGCGGCACAATTACAGTCGATCTACACTTTCTCGACCCGTTCGATCCACACGATTATCCGGGCCGGAAGAAGATCGCCGCGCAGGCGCGCAAGCAGATCGAGGGGCGGTTGACCCAATCGCTGGCCAAGCCGCTGCGTCCGTTCCGCTTTGATGCGCCGATGGTCGGCTACAAGGCCCCGCGTGATGATGCTTTGGAATCCGCGTAAGGCAGCGCTATAGGCCGCCGCCCATGTCCATTATCTCTCCCCCCAAGACTTACCGCGTCAAAAGCTTCGGCTGCCAGATGAACGTCTATGATGGCGAGCGGATGGCCGACCTGCTCGGCGCGCAAGGCATTGCTCCGGCGGCGGACGGCGTCGAGGCCGATCTGGTGGTGCTCAACACCTGCCACATCCGTGAACGCGCAACCGAGAAAGTCTTCTCCGACATTGGCCGATTGAAGCGCGCGGACGGCAGCGCGCCAATGATCGCAGTCGCAGGCTGCGTGGCGCAGGCCGAGGGCGCGGAGATCATGCGCCGCGCGCCGACGGTCAGCCTGGTGGTTGGCCCGCAGGCCTATCACCGCCTGCCTGGCATGATTGCCGAGGCGGTGGCGGGACAGCGCCCAGTCGATACCGATATGCCGCTCGAAACCAAGTTTGGCGCGCTGCCGGCGCGGCGCAAGGTAGGCCCCAGCGCCTTCCTGACCGTGCAGGAAGGCTGCGACAAGTTTTGCACTTATTGCGTGGTTCCTTACACGCGCGGCGCGGAAATATCGCGCCTGTTTCGTGACTTGATTGGCGAAGCTGAGCGATTGGTCGAGGCTGGTGCAAAGGAAATCACGCTGCTCGGCCAGAATGTAAATGCTTGGCGTGACGCCGATGACCGCGGGCTTGAAAAGCTGATCGAGGCGCTGGCACTGATCCCAGACCTGGCCCGGATTCGCTACACCACTAGCCATCCGAACGACATGACGCGTGGGCTGATCGAAGCGCATCGCGATGTGGCCAAGCTGATGCCGTTCCTGCACTTGCCGGTGCAGTCGG
>JANMBA010000214.1:0-3128 GCA_031360105.1 Novosphingobium sp. | reverse complement strand
GCTCGCGCTGTTTGTCGAGACGGACTATGCGGCGGCCGGTATTCCGATGATGCCGGTGGTCGCCGGGCACCGCTCCACCCGCCGCCAGATCCTGGTCTATGCCGTGCTGCTGCTGCCGATCGCGCTGGCCCCGTTCCTGCTAGGGTTGACCGGCTGGCTATACGGTCTTTCGGCCCTGTTGCTGGGTGCGGCTTTCCTGTTACTCAGTGTGCGCGTAGCAACCTTTCGCACCGCCGCGAATGACGGCGATATGCGCGCCGAGCGGCGGCTGTTCAAGTTTTCGATCCTGTATCTGTTCGCGCTGTTTGCTGCCTTGGTGGCTGACCGTTTTATCCTTGGATGACCGCCGATGACTCAGCTTGATCCCAATGCCGAACGCCAACGTATTATCAAGGGCCGCAATCGCGCGCTGGCGTTGGTGTTGTTTAGCCTGGCGGTGCTGTTTTTTGCGATCACCATCGTCAAGCGGATTTCTTAACCGTGGTCCAAGCGGTTACCCCTGATGCGCACCGCAATCGCCGGGTCGGGCTGATGGCGCTGGCCTTTGCGCTGTTCATGCTGGGCGCAGGGTTCGCGGCAGTACCGCTGTACCGGATGTTCTGCGCCGCGACCGGCTATGGCGGGACCACTCAGCGTGCAAGTGCAGCCGAGGCAGGCGGCGTGGCGCTGGCGGCACAGCGGATTTCGGTGCGCTTTGATGGCAACGTGGAAAGCGGGATGCCGTGGCGCTTTGGCCCGGAACAAGTCACGCAGGAAATGCGCATCGGCGAGCGGCGGATCGCTTATTTCTACGCTGAAAACCTCTCTGATCGGGCGATCACCGGGGTCGCCAGCTTCAATGTCGAGCCTGATCTGGCGGGACTTTATTTCAAGAAGGTTCAGTGTTTCTGCTTCAACCAGCAAACGCTGAAGCCGCATGAAAAGGTGCGGATGCCGGTGATCTATTTCGTCGATCCGGCGATCCTGAAAGACCCCGAAGGCGCTGCCACTACGCAGATCACGCTCAGCTATACCTTCCACCTCTCGGCCGATCAAAGCGCTGCGCAAAGCGCTCCGGTGAAACCGGCGTCAAAGGCACTGGACCGCACGCGGACGGCGCGATAAGGGCGGGAAGAAATTAGTGTCGGCGGGCCAGACTTGCCGCAAATTTGAACGACAGGGACCGAAAGCATCATGGCCGGCACCAAGAACCATCAGTACCACATCCTCGATCCCGATATCATGCCGTTCATGGGCGCGGTTGCCGCGTTGACCATGACCAGCGGGCTGGTGCTGTATATGCACGGCATTTCGGCCGGGAACTTCATCTTCCCGCTCGGCCTCGCCGGGATCCTGTTCACGATGTGGCAGTGGTGGACTAAGGTCGTGACCGAGGCGCATCAAGGCCATCATACTCCGGTGGTGCAACTGCACCTGCGCTATGGGATGATCCTGTTCATCGCTTCCGAAGTGATGTTTTTCGTCGGTTGGTTCTGGTCGTTCTTCGATTTCTCGCTGTTCCCTTCGACCATCTCAGACGTGGTTGGCGGGCAGTGGCCGCCCAAAGCGCTCGAAGCGGTAATGAACGCGTTCGATCTGCCGCTGCTCAATACGCTGATCCTGCTATGCTCGGGCACCACCGTCACCTGGGCGCATCACGCGCTGATCCACGGTGACCGCGATGGACTGAAGAAAGGCCTGTGGGCCACGATCCTGCTCGGCATGCTGTTCACATCGTTGCAGGCTTACGAATATATCAACGCGCCGTTTCCGTTCGGCCAGAACACCTATGGTTCGGCGTTTTATATGGCGACCGGTTTCCACGGGTTTCACGTGATTATCGGCACCATCTTCCTCGCGGTTTGCCTCAAGCGCACCTACAACGGTGACTTCACCCCGCGCCAGCACTTCGGGTTCGAAGCGGCGGCGTGGTACTGGCACTTTGTCGATGTGGTCTGGCTCTTCCTGTTCCTCGCAATTTATGTGTGGGGCAATTGGGGCTTCGCGGTCGAGTAGTGGCCCTGTAGATGGCGGATCGCTGGCACCTCGCCCAGATCAATATCGGCAGGCTGGTTGCGCCGCAGGGCGATCCCCGGGTGCAGCCGTTCTTCGATACGCTTGACCGGGTGAATGCGCTGGCCGATGCCTCACCGGGCTTCATCTGGCGGCTGCAAGGCGATAGCGGCAACGCGATGGAGATCAGCTATTCGCCCGATCCGCTGCTCGCGGTGAATATGTCAGTCTGGCGCGATGCCGATAGCCTGTTCGAATTCGTCTACCGCAGCGCGCATACGCCAGTGATGGCGCGGCGGCGGGACTATTTTCAGCGCTTCGATGGTGCCTATCAAGCCTTGTGGTGGATTGAAGCGGGCTCCGTGCCGACCGTGTCGGAAGGGCTATCGCGGCTGTGGCTGCTCGAGAGGTTTGGACCATGCCCGCAGGCATTTACGTTCAAAGCGCAGTTCCCCGCGCCCGATCAGGCTGGATTGCCGGTCGATCACAGTCATGATCCATGGTGCGTCGGCAATGCCTGAGCGGGAACCAGCATGATCAAACGAATACCGATCCTGCCGACTATCATTGTCCTGATCGCGGTCGGAACCATGATGCGGCTAGGGTTCTGGCAGATCGACCGGATGCACCAGAAAGAGGCGCTGCTGGCGCGCTATGCGGCAGCTGCGCAGTTTTCCAGCGATATTCCGCCCGAGCAATTGGGCGGTGACCGCGACGCGATCCTCTATCGCCACACCGCGTTTACTTGCAGCGGTATCGGCGCACGTTCGGGGATCGCCGGGCTGAACGCCAAGGGTGAAAGCGGGATTGCCCACACCGTCCAATGCCAGGCAGCGCGCAGCGCTGGCACGGCTGGC
Organism: Novosphingobium sp.; assembly: GCA_031360105.1. GTDB lineage: Bacteria > Pseudomonadota > Alphaproteobacteria > Sphingomonadales > Sphingomonadaceae > Novosphingobium. The sequence goes on along the minus strand of JANMBA010000214.1, from coordinate 279 downwards.
TCGGCAATCCCGATCACGGTCACGCTTGGCTGGTCCAGCGACCCGGCGGCCCCGGTATGGACCGGCGGCGCGGTTGCAGGGACGATTGCGCCGATGGGCAAGGCGGCGGTGCGAGTGGTGGCCGATCCGCCGCTGGCTGGCCTGGCCGCCAATGCCCGGCCCGATCCGGCTAACCTGCCCAACAATCACTGGTCTTATGCGATCCAGTGGTTCCTGTTCGCGGCGACCGCACTGGTGATTTACGGCCTCGCACTGCGGAAACGGCTGCAAATCTAGCCA
>JANMBA010000446.1:0-3302 GCA_031360105.1 Novosphingobium sp. | reverse complement strand
CGTGATGATTCGCAGCCGCGATATCAAGAATTTCGGCAAAGTGCTCGACGCGCTGGTCGCCTCGGGCGCCAATCAGGTCAACGGCCCCAGCTTCCAGCTGGCCGATCCCAGCGCCGCCAACGATGAAGCCCGGGTCAGCGCGATCAAAACCGCTCGCGCCCGCGCCGAACTGTATGCCCGCGCCGCTGGTTTGCGCGTGGCGCGGATCGTTTCGATCAGCGAAAGCGGCGGCTATGCCCCGCCGCAGCCAATGTACGCCCGGGCGATGAAGGCCGAAGCCGATTCGACTCCGATCTCGGCCGGCGAAGTCGAAGCCGCGGTCAGCGTCACCGTGCAGTTCGAACTGGCTCCGTAAGCCAAGCCGGCTTCCTTTATTCACACCCCGTTCGTGCCGAGCCGTTGGGCCGGCTCAGCACGAACCGCCGACTTCACTCGACACGAACGGGGAATGGGATATTGGGCAAGACATGCCCGCCCCAGCCATCAAGATTTGCGGAATTTCGACATCGGAAACGCTCGCGGCGGTGATTGCGGCGCGGGCCGACTATGTTGGTTTCAACTTTTTCGCGCCCAGCCCGCGCTTTGTTTCGCTGTCCCAGGCGCAGTTGCTGGGGACACAGGCAAACGGGAAAGTGCGGCGGGTCGGACTATTCGTCGATGCGAGCGACGCGGCGCTGGCCGATGCGTTCGGATCCGGCGCGCTCGATGTCTTGCAACTTCACGGCAGCGAGAGCCCCGCACGAACCGCTGAACTGCGCGGCCGGTTTGGGTTGCCGGTGTGGAAAGTCATCAGCGTTTCCTCACGCGCCGATCTTGACCAAGCCGAGCATTTCGTCGGTGCGGCTGACTTGGTGCTGCTCGATGCCAAGACTCCGGCGGGAGCGCTGCCGGGCGGGATGGGCTTGAAGTTTGATTGGGCGCTGTTGTTAGGGTGGAAGCCGCCGCTCCCGTGGGGCCTGGCCGGTGGGCTGAATGCGGAGAACGTGGCGGACGCCCTCGCCATTACCCGCCCGCCGCTGGTTGATGCGGCGTCAGGCGTCGAAAGCGGCCCCGGTATCAAGGATCCCGCCCTGATCGCCGCTTTCTGCGCTGCCGTTCGCGCTGCATAGCAAAAGGGCGGCCCGATACCGGACCGCCCTTGCTTCTAACCGCGGTGGCAGCCGCTTAGAAACGCATGCCTACGCCAGCGACCACTGCGTTCGAATCAGGCACGCCGTTGCCGGTGAAGTAATGACGATATTCGCCCTTCAGATACAGCGGGCCCATGATGCTCTGTTCAAGGCCAGCGCCGGCATGCCAGCTGCCTTCGCACAAATCGCATGGCTCGGTGGTGTAACCGCCCGCAACGTACAGTTTGGTCATTGGGCCCGCCTTGACGCCAAAGCGCCCAGTGGCGCCATAAGCCAGCTTGGTGCCCGACTGATCGATTTTGTCAGCCGACACTTCGACACCAGCAAAGGTCATCGGGGCGAGATCGAAATCGACCCCGACCGCCGCGCCGTAAGTGGCTTCGGTCGTGCCGTTCGACCAGATCGCACCGCCGCGCACTTCGACGCGGGTGTCATTGGCCAGCGCCGGGGCGGCACAGGCCAGCGCGGCGATCAGCGGCAGGATGAATTTACGCATGTTGTACTCCTTGGGTAATCCAGCCCCGTAACAGGGCAGGCGGACAAATTGGGCCTGCCGACCTGTCGCTACAATGAACCGGACGACCGATCATTCCACAATAACAATGTATTGTGTCGATTTTACCACATTTAAAGTTATGAATGGATTGTAATATTACCCGAACGTTAACCATACGCGCCAGCCCAAAGGCTGGACTTCGCGCATCCGCTCTGCCAAGCGCTGTGCCATCATGAGCGCTGCAAACCAGAAAAATTCGTTCCGCACCCAGCCCGACGAGCGCGGCCATTTCGGCCAGTTTGGCGGGCGCTATGTCGCCGAAACGCTGATGCCGCTGATTCTTGACCTTGAGCGCGAGTACACCGCTGCCAAGTCTGACCCGGCGTTTAAAGCGCAATTCGACGACCTGCTCGAACATTACGTCGGACGCCCCAGCCCGCTCTACTTTGCACCGCGCCTCACAGAAGAGCTCAAGGGCGCGCAAATCTGGTTCAAGCGCGACGAGCTCAATCACACCGGCGCGCACAAGATCAACAATTGTATCGGGCAAATCTTGTTGGCGATGCGGATGGGCAAGACCCGGATTATTGCAGAGACCGGCGCGGGCCAACACGGCGTTGCCACGGCCACAGTTTGCGCGCGGTTCGGCCTGCCTTGCGTGATCTTCATGGGCGCGACCGATGTGGCGCGGCAGGCACCCAACGTGTTCCGCATGAAGCTGCTCGGCGCAGAGGTGGTGCCGGTCACCGCCGGGGCCGCGACGCTGAAAGATGCGATGAACGAAGCGCTGCGCGATTGGGTCGCCAATGTCCACGACACGTTCTACATCATCGGCACCGCGGCCGGCCCGCATCCCTACCCCGAAATGGTCCGCGATTTTCAAAGCGTGATCGGCACCGAAGCGCGCGCGCAGATGCTGAGCCGCACTGGCCGCCTGCCCGATCTGCTGGTCGCGGCGATCGGTGGGGGCAGCAACGCAATCGGGCTGTTCCACCCGTTCCTCGACGACGCCGAGGTCAAGATGCTCGGCGTCGAAGCCGCCGGACACGGGCTCGACAAGGAACACGCGGCCAGCCTCGCAGGCGGGCGCCCCGGCATTCTGCACGGCAACAAGACCTATCTATTGCAGGACGCAGACGGCCAGATCACCGAAGGCCATTCGATCAGCGCGGGGCTCGACTATCCCGGAATCGGCCCCGCACACGCCTGGCTGAAGGAAGTGGGCCGGGTCGATTATACCAGCGTCACCGATGTTGAGGCATTGGACGGCTTCCAGCTGCTGTGCCGCACCGAAGGCATCATCCCGGCGCTCGAGCCGGCTCACGCCATCGCCGCCGTCAAGAAGATCGCGCCGACGATGGCCAAGGACCAGATCATCCTGCTCAACCTGTGCGGGCGCGGTGACAAGGACATCTTCGCCGTGGCGGAGCATCTGGGGGTGACGTTGTGACGCGAGATTGGTGCTTGTTGCTTAGCTGTACTTTAGCAGTGGTCGGCCTCGGATTGATCCTGTTCGGCACCGACACCATGATGTTTGATCTACAATGGCGCGCAGGACATCCCTGTGGAATGAGCCCTGGGTCACCCAATCGATCGTTCTGTGAAGTGTTGCCGCTGAAAGGGGGCTACGCTTATAGCGGAGGATTTGCGTTCATATTCATTTCGGTTGCCATCAA
>JANMBA010000464.1:0-4467 GCA_031360105.1 Novosphingobium sp. | reverse complement strand
ACGCTCAGCCACAGCGCCGCGAGCCACGCGGCGTGCATCGTCACCATCGCCGGATAATGCGCTGCGCCGTGCTCGGCCGCGCCCTGCGCCAGCAGCCGTTTGGTATTGCGCCGGGCAATCACCAGCTCGCTCAGCCGTTGCAACGTGACCAGCGCCATGATGACATAAGGCAGCATCACGCCGCCTTGCGCAGCGTAATGGTGCTGGCGGTGAAGCCGGGCCCCAGCGCGGTCAGCACAGACAGCGGCGGCAAGCCCTGTTTGCGCACCGCATCGAGCACGAACAGCGCGGTTGGCGCGGACATATTGCCGTGGCCGCGCAGCACTTCGCGTTCGTGATCGAGCGAGCCCTGGTTAAGCGACAACGCCTGCTCGATCGCATCGACCACTTTCGCGCCGCCGGGATGGCAGATAAACCGGTCGATCTGCGCGATGGTCAGGCCCTGCGGTGCCAGCATTCCCTCAATTGCACTGCGCATATTGGCGCGCGCAAACGCCGGGATCGCGCGGTTCAGGACCACGCCGAGCCCGCCAGGCTGGATTTCCCAACCCATAATGTCCAGCGTATCGGGCCAGGTCTTCTCACCCGAACCGGTGATCTGGACGAAGCCTTCGTCGCCAGTGCGGATGATGCAAGCCGCCGCACCATCACCAAACAGCGCGGCCGCTATGATGTCAGCTTTACCGATGTTGCCGGTCTGAAACGCCAGACTGCACAGCTCAACCGTGACGAACAGCACCACTGATCCGGGGGTCGCGCGCGCCAATTTGGCGGCCAGACCCAGCCCGCTGACCCCGCCCGCGCAGCCCAGCCCAAACACTGGCACGCGCGCCACGTCGGTGCGGAAACCCATCCGGCCAAGCGCCCGCGCCTCCAGGCTGGGGGTGGCGATCCCGGTGGAAGACACGGTCACAATCGTATCGATTGCCTCCGCCGCCAGCCCAGCCTCAGCCAACGCTTTGGTGGCGGCGGCGATAAACAGCTCCAGCCCGACATCGAGATAAACCGCGGTGCGTTCGGCAAAGCTGCGCTCGTCGCGGTACCAGTCAATCGGGCAAGCGAGCTGGCGCTGCTGAATTCCGGCATTGGTGAACACCGAAGTCATCCGCTCAAAATCGCGGAAGCCCCCGGCGAGCAGCGCGCGCGCCACTTCGACCGCGGTATCCTGATCGAGTTCGTGCGGCGGGGTGTGCGTGGCCAGCGAGAGAATTGAAACAGGGCAGGTCATACCAGTCCTTCAGGAGCCGAACCGGCTTGGGGGTTATCCAAGCGGGAACGGCTGGTCAGTGCGAAAGTTCCGGGACTGGACATTTCCCGTGCCCAGTATGAACCCAGGCCAGAAGCTGATAGCGGACTATTGACATGAATGACAGCTTAGCGCCGGGCGCTCCCCTAAAAATCTGGATCGCCTTTGCAATCATGTGCGTGGGCATGTTCATGGCAATCCTCGACATCCAGATCGTCACCACCTCCTTGCCTGCTATTCGCGCCGCGCTAGGGATTGCGCCCGAACAGATGGTCTGGATTCAGACCGCTTACCTGACTGCCGAAATCGTCGCGATTCCGCTGACCGGCTACCTGACCCGGCTCATGGGAATGCGCTGGTTGTTTGTCACGGCGATCTCGGTGTTCACGCTCGCCTCGGCGGCTTGCGCGGCGAGCAACGGGTTCGCCCCACTGATCGCCGCTCGGATTGTGCAGGGGTTCGCCGGGGGGACGCTGATCCCGGCGGTCTTTTCGGCGGTGTTCTTGCTGTTCCCGGAACGCCAGCAAGGCGTGGCGACGACCCTGGCCGGTGTCGCGGCGGTGCTGGCTCCTACGCTTGGCCCGGTGGCCGGTGGCTGGATTACCCAAACCTATTCGTGGCACTGGCTGTTTCTGGTCAACGTGGTGCCGGGCGTGATCGCGGCGGCGGCGGCGGCGCGGTTGCTGCGCACTGCCGCCGCGATGGAGCGCGGCCACGCGGCGTTCGATGCGCTGGCGCTGCTGGCGCTGGCGGCGGCGCTGACCGCGCTCGAGCTGGCGCTGAAGGATGCGCCGGGGCTGGGCTGGGGTTCGGCGCGAGTGCTGGGCGAGATTGCGCTGATGCTGGGCGCGGCGGCGGTGTTTGCGCGGCGCACGCTGCGCGCGCGGCATCCGGTGGTCGAGCTGCGGTTGCTGCGCAATCGCAATTTCGCGGTCGGCAGCGCGCTCAGCTTTGTGCTGGGCGTGGGCTTGTTCGGCTCGACGTACCTGATGCCGTTCTTTCTGGGGCTGGTGCGCGATCACGGCGCGCTGGCGATCGGGCAGATCATGCTGGTCACCGGGCTGGCCCAACTGATCGCCGCGCCGCTGGCGGTTGCGCTGGAGCGGCGGGTCGATCCGCGGCTGCTGACGCTGTTCGGGTTCGCGCTGTTCGGCGCCGGGCTGCTGCTGTCATCGCGCCAGACGGTGAACACCGACGCCGCCGAAATGATCCTGCCGCAACTCCTGCGCGGCGCGGCGATCATGTTCTGCCTGCTGCCGCCAACCCGGCTGGCGCTGGGGCGGCTCAGCCCGGGGCAAGTCGCCGATGGCAGCGGATTGTTCAATCTGATGCGCAATCTGGGCGGAGCGATCGGGTTGGCGCTGATCGATACGATCATTTTCAGCCGCAGCCCGCATTACGCTGGGCTGATCGAAGCCAAATTGCGTGCTGGTGATCTGGCCACGGCCATCAGCATCGGCATCCCGCGCGATGCATTCCTTGAAAATCTGGGCGAGCCAGTTGACGATATCACCACCGAAATGGTCCGGCCCTTGGTGGAAAAAGCCGCACTGACGCAGGCGATCAACGATGCCTGGCTGGCGATCGGGCTGATCACGGTGGCGGCGCTGCTGCTGGTCTGGCTGGTGCGGCGGCGGGCCCCGGATTAACCCCTAACTGTTGCGCTTTACTTGCCCCGGTAAGCGGAGCATGTTCGCCGCCGAGCAAACAGCTTCGGTTCAACGAAGTGTTCACTTTGCGGGCTATGGCCGATTTGGCCAAGTCCTGCAGCATTCATGGGTCAGCACCGAACGTCTGTGCGCATGAAGTCCCCCTCACATCTGCGCGCTGCCAGTCTTAACCTGGGGGGCGAAAAGGGGTTATCTATGCCTGCCGACAGAACTCTTGGCATCACCGCAACGCCGACGCTGATTTGGAACGATGGCACTTACAACAATATCGGGGCGACGATGGCCTATACCCAGACCAGCTCGGTCCCGAACATGCCCAACAAGGTCGACAAGAAAAGCGGGCAGATCGATCTGTCGCACATGCCAAGCAACTCGAATTATACCAGCAATGTCGATATCATCGTGACGCTCGATGCCTCGGCGCTGCGTGACCTGAGCGGCAATCCGCTGCCCGCGCAATGGTCGCAGGTCGGTGATATCACCAGCTGGACCGGTTCCCCGCCCACCACCCCGTGGTGCTGGTTCTGCGCCAATCCGCCGCCCGGAAGCTCGCAGTACAATCATAACCAGATCGATGTGCTGAATATGGCAACGGTGCGCAATTCGGATTCGGTGGTGTTTATCGATGACAACACGCTGATCGGCACCGGCAACTTCACCTTCTGTCTGGGGCTGACGCTGCTGCTGCCAACGGGCGCGCGGTATTTCATCACCATCGATCCGGCGATTGTCGGCAAGGGGGTCACTAGCAAATAGATGCGTCGACGCGTTCGATCATTTCTCCAATCGATAGGCAGGGTGGCGGTAGCCCTGCCGATCCAGCTCGATTGCGATCCGGCGCGCGTCGGCAGTCTGACCCAGGCGCTTGAGCAGCCGATACCGCGACCGCGTGGTCATGGATAAATAGTCGGTTGAACGCGCAGCGAGTTTGGCCAATTCGGCTCGCCACACAGCTTGTGCCTCTGGCAGCCGGCCCAACCGTGCCAGCGCATCGCCCGCTAGAATCGCGGCCTCAACTGCGATCCTGACGGTTTCGGCTCCATTTGTGATGTTGGAGGCGGTCAGGCGCTTGGTAATACCGCGAGCAAGAGCGAGTGCCTCAGCGGCATTTCCTGCTGTCAGCGCTAATCTGGCGCCGCCGATCTCAAGACTGGAGCGCAGACCGACTGACCAGATAGTGTTCTTGGGGTCCGCCAATGTCATTCTGTCGAGCGAGGTGTGCGCAAAACTGTAAAGTGTGCGCGCCGCAGCAGGCTTGCCTTGGTAATGAAGGTTCTCGATTTGCGCGATCAGTGCGCGCAGCTCGGTCTCTTGCCACTCGCTATTGCCCGGTTCGATGACCCGCAATTGTTGCATGATGGTAAGCGAGGCACCGATGGCCGTGTTCGCAGACGTGGCTTGGCCCCGAACTTCCTCAAGCTGCCCGACATGTTGCCATGCCACGGCCATCAGCATTTTGGCTTTGGTGTTGGTTGGTTCGGTCTGCAAAATTTTCTGATAAATCGCAATTTCACGGTGATGCAGGGCAATTGCATCGGTGTAGCGGTTTTG
>JANMBA010000207.1:0-2701 GCA_031360105.1 Novosphingobium sp. | reverse complement strand
GACAGGCCGTGCGGCAGGATTGCAGTGCCCAGCAGCGTCATGTCGCTGGCAAAAGCCAGCATCGCGCGGTGAACCCGCGGATCATCAGGCAGCGGCGCGACTGCGCGCATCCACGAATGCGATTGCGGCGGGGCCGGTTCGGAATTCATCCAGTGCCGCCCTTCAATCGCGCGCATTTCGATCGGGCGTTCGGCGAGGAACAAATGCCGCGTTTCGGGCCGGGCTTTTTCAGCAAAGCGGCGGCGCACATCGACTTCGGGTTCCAGCTCTTCGGGCGGAGGCACGTCGGGCATGGCGGCATCAAGATGGTGCAGGCCCTGCTCGTGCTTTTGAAAGCTCGCGGTCAGGCTCAGGATCGGGCGGCCTTGCTGGCTGGCAACCACCCGCCGGTTGGAAAACGAGCCGCCGTCAAAATCGCGTTCGACTTGGTATTCCGTCTCATGCTCCTCGCTGCCGCCGCGCAGGAAATAGGCATGGAGCGAATGCGCCGGGCGTTCGGGATCGACAGTCAGCTCGGCCGCCGCCAATCCTTGCGCGATCACTTGTCCGCCGAACATCCGGCCAACCCCGCCGCGTTTTTTGCGGCCAACAAAATGATCGCCGCCTTGCGGTTTAACTGCGAGTAACTTGATCAGCCCGCTGACCAGTTGTTCGGGAGTGTGTTCAGATTCCATTGCGCCGCCTTTGCGCAGCGCACTGGTCAGGTCAATGGGCAGCGCGGCCCAAATTGGCGCTTAATCGGCCGCTACGATCGCGCTCAGTCCAGCGGGATTGCGGCGCAATTCGGCGCGGGCCAGCTGCGCAAACAGCGCGCGGCGCAGGCCGCCGCCAATCGCAATCGACAGGCGGCCGATCGGGCGGCGCTCGCGCCAGATATGGTCGATCATCGGATGGTCGGCGGCAGCGCAGCTATCGCACCAGGCGACCTCGGGCTGGCCCAGCAGCGCAAGGTTCTCTCGCTGGACCAGCACGCCGGGCGAATAGCGGGCATAGCGTTCATCGAACGCGGTCTTGTAGGAGAATGCGCCGGGCGCGGTCAGGAAATTTGCCAGCATCGCAATCGGCTGGTCATCGAGCGTCAGGGTCAACCGTTCGAGCCTTCCCTGTGAGGCCGCGCCCAACAGCGCTTCCTTGAACATTTGCGTGGTGGTCTGGTGCGAGGCAAGCGCGGAGCCATTGGTGCCCTTCCAGCCTGAATGCTCGAGCGCGAGAAAGTCCTGGGTCCAGCGGGCCAGCCCGGCCTCGTCGTTGCTCCGCACAAAGCCCACCTCGCCCAGCTCAGCCAGCCGGGCCGATTGTCGCCGCAGTTCCTTGCGCTTTTTGGCCGAAATCGAAGCGGCGAAATAGTCTTCGGGGGATAGGTCTGAGGCGAGCATGGCCCGCTCCTCGCGGTGGACCAGCGCGGCGAACCGGCTTTGCTCGCGCAGCACCGCTTGCAAGGCCTCGTAAACTGGGCCGGTCAGCGGCAGTTGCGCTAGATGCAGGAACAGCCCGCGCGCCGCATTGTTGTCGGCCCAATCGAGCAAGGCGCGCCAGAATTCACGCTCCAGCCCGCGTGCCACCAATGGTGCTCCCAAGAAGCAGTTGGGGTGGACCCAGCTGGCCAGCTGCGGGATCGGCCAGCGATAATAGCGCGTCGGCGTGTGCAGCGGCAGCAGCCCGGCCAGCTCGCCGTCCGCCTCGAACTGCAACAGCGTAACCGCGCCGCCGGGATCAAGCGCCCGCAGCGCGGCCAGCAAATACCAGCTTTCGTGAAAGGGGTTGGGCTCAGCGGCGCAGGCGGCAAGTGCATCCCAGGTCCGCCGGGCTTCGGGGGCATCCAGTGTGGTCCAGGCGGCGGGGCGGATCGCCATGGCGCGCGGCGGCGATGCGAGCGCTGCCTGCCGCTGCTCAGCCGGTTCTGCCACGGCAATGCTCGCCACGGATCAATGCCTCCACCCTTGCGGCAAAATACCGCTCTGCGATGGTCTTAATCGCGAACAACCAAGGAATGGCTAACGGCGGGGTGGGCAAAGCCCATGCCAACGAAAACCCCGCCCGGATCGCTCCGGGCGGGGTTTTCCTTGTACCACGCCAGGGCAGCTTAGTGTGCGGCGGCCAGTGCGGCCAGCAGCAGCAAGGCCACGATGTTGGTGATCTTGATCATCGGATTGACCGCAGGTCCGGCCGTATCCTTGTACGGATCGCCGACGGTGTCACCGGTCACTGCAGCTTTGTGCGCTTCAGAGCCCTTGCCGCCGTGGTGGCCGTCTTCGATGTACTTTTTGGCATTGTCCCATGCGCCGCCGCCCGAGGTCATCGAGATCGCGACGAACAAGCCGCTGACGATCACGCCCAGCAGCAGCGCGCCGAGCGCGGCAAAGCCCTGGGCTTGCCCCGCCACTTTGGCGATCACGAAATAGACCACGATTGGCGCGAACACCGGCAGCAGCGACGGGATAATCATTTCCCGGATCGCCGCTTTGGTAACCAGATCGACCGTGCGGGCATAGTCCGGCTTAGTCTCAAAGGTCATGATACCGGGGTTGTTCTTGAACTGCTCGCGCACGTCCTTGACCACTTCGCCCGCCGCGCGGCCCACTGCGGTCATGCCCATTGATCCGAACAGATACGGGAGCAATGCGCCGAGCAATAGCCCAACGATTACGTAGGGGTTTTTGAGGCTGAAATCGACCGTGAACTGGCTCCCAAAGTAGAGCTC
>JANMBA010000417.1:0-9825 GCA_031360105.1 Novosphingobium sp. | reverse complement strand
CCAGCCCGAGGCGCAGCGCGCCGCGCCAGGTGCCAAAGCGAGGTGCCAACGGATCGGTCATCTGGCCCCGTATAGCGCATTGCCCAGTGCCTGTTCGGCCAAGCGGCGCAGCGTGCGCAGCGGCGAATGCGGCAGCGGGGCAGGGGCGGCACCCTCGATCTGCGGTGGGCGCTGCGCGTAGGTTGCGGTGGCCAGCCCCGGCACTGCCGCCAGACCCGCGCAGAACCGCTCGAACCGGCGCTGAAGCACCTTGTTGGAGCGCAGGCGGTCACGGCTGAGCAGCTCGAAACTGTGCGAAACCAGCGTCACCTGCTGCTGGCCGCCGCGCACCGCATGGCGCAGCGCGGCGAGCAGTTCGGCGTCGGTCAGCGCGGTCAGTTGATAATGCCGCAGCGCGCCGCCGCCCGCTGCGATGCAGCCGATTGGCACCTCGATAGTGCCGCAATAGCGCTGCACCTGGCGGTCTTCGGCTCCCAGTGAAATGTGGCATTCACTCGCGGCAATTCCCGGGCAGTGGCTGGTATCGTAGCTGATCCCCAGCGCTGCCAGCGCGCGCAAGGTATCGTCGTTTGCGCCATAATTACCCGCACGGAACGCCACCGGCGTGGGGGCTCCCGCCGCGATCAGCACGCGCTGCGCATAATCGATCAGGGTGCATTGCTGCTCAAACCCAAAGTCGCGCAGGTTGCCCCCGGTCGCGGTGCCCAGCGGGTTAGCGCTCCCGGCGAGCTCCAGCCATTCGGTGTGGAGGTGAAGCTGCACATCGTGCCCGCGCGCTGCAATCGGCGCAACGATGTCGGCTATCGCCTCGGTCCCCCAGACTAGCGCAGGCATCGAATCGACAAAGAACACCGCCTTGATGCCGTGCGCGTCGAACTGGTCCATCTGGTAATGGATTCCCCGCGGCCCGCTGGGGGTGGTGCCGATTATCGCGCTCGCGAAATTTTCGGCGCGTCCGCCACCGCGCATCCGCCGCGCCAGGCCGAACGAATATTCGGTGTCAATCGTGATGTAGAGCGCGGTCATCGCTTGGCGCTCACGCCGCACCGCGCACTTTGCGCAGCGCTCGCCAGGCGAGCGATTTGGCCAGATTGCGCGCGGGATAGGCTGCCGGACGCGACGGGCGCAGGCCCAGCCCGCGCAGCAGATGGTTGAACGCGCGCGCATCGGCCTCGGCATAGGACCATTCCGAGCGCCAGGTCAGCGACAGCGAAATTGAGGGCAACGGGCCGTTTTTGACCCAGTGCGGGGTCTTGACCGGCACGTGGATCGCCTCGCCCGGAGTGAGGTGGATTGGCTGGCCCAGCGCCGCAAATTCATCGCGCCACGGCAGATTACGGTGATGCTGGCCCAGGTGAAAGTGTTCCTGCACCGCGTCGGGGAACACGGTTTGATCGACGCCGGGGAACAGCGTCATGGTCTTTTCCCCGCGCAGTTGCAGCAGCACATTGTGTTCGGGATCGAAATGAAACGGCGTCACTGAACCCGGCGAGGAGATGAACACGAACCCTTCAAGCTGCAACATCGGCCCGGTGCGCGGGGCGACGATATGCGCCAGTTCGGCCAGCACTTCGGCCAGCAAATCGGCATAGGCGGGAACTTGCTCGATCCGCTTGAGCACCACCCAGCAGGCCGATTGGTCGATCGTCCTGATTGCTTCGACCACGCCGATGCCAGCTGTGGGAATATCCGCCGGATCGATCCCGATCGGCAGCGCGCCGGGGTTGTATTCGATGCTGGCGGGCGGCAACGCCCCCGCCAGATCCGCCAGCGCATTCAGGCTGAGCAGCGGGTGACCCAGCAGCGTGTGGCTTAGCTTGACGGGCGCGTGCGGATAGCTCGCGGCAAACAGCGTGTGCGCTTCGGGCGGGAAAACTGCGGCAGACATACCCGCATGGTATAAGTGCCGCAGGTTAAAATCGCGTGATTGCGGGCCTAGCGCCTCAATCGGGCGGCAAGCGCCAAGTCACCATCCCGCTGTAGCTGCCAGCCACCCGCCCGCCGCTGTCATCGGTGGCGGGGTCGAACTGGCCGCGCCGGGTCAGCTGGGCGCAGGTCGCCTGATCGAGTCCGGCAAACCCGCTGCTGGCCACCACCGCGCAGTCTCTGACTTTGCCGCTCGCGTCGATTGTCAGTCGGTACCGGGTCGATCCCTCGTGTTCCTGCCGCAGATCGCTGGTCGGGTAATCGTTGGTGGTAACCCAGCCCGCCGTTTTGCCCTTGGGCCGCGCAGCCGTGGGAGCAAAGCTGGGAACCGGACTGGGCGTGGGTTGGACCCGCGGAAACTCGACCGTCCCGGCGTCCCCGCTGCCCAATTTGTTGTCGGCGGCGAAGGTTGGCAGCGTTACGGGGCCAAGATCGTAAATCGGATCAGTCCGGGGGCGCGGCGCGGGTTGGTCGGGCTGGGCCGAAGCCTGCGGCTGGGGCGGGGGCGGTGTGACCTTGGTCTGATCGGGAATCGCGAAGGTTGCGATGCGGGGTTTATCGGTGCGATTGATCGTCATCGCCAGCCCGGCAATTACCGCCCAGGCCAAGCCCGCCTCCAGCGCCAGCACCGCCGCGCCGGCCCCCAGTGTACGATTGGCCGATTGGTTGTCTGCATAAGCCATGGCACCGTCTCCTGTGATGGAACGTCGCCGCTGGCCCGGTGTCCGAGTCGCAGGCGGCGACGTCTTGATGTATGAAACAGTATAACATCGTATGCACCTGTCAAGCCCATTTGCCGTAGCGGTAAGTGTGGCCTTCTCGCACTTGGACGATGTTCTGCTATTGTGCGGCCACAACCACTGCGGAGCCTGCGCCGATGCCGATATTCTACGATTACCTGCGCGCACCAAGCCCTCGCCGGGCCCGGATACTTTTGGCGGAAAAGGGCCTCGCGCATGAGGTGCGGATTGTCGATCTGGCAGCGAGCGAGCAATTGTCGGATGCGTTTCGCGCGGTCAATCCGGCTTGCACCGTTCCGGCTCTGGTGCTCGACGATGGGGCGGTGCTGACGGATAATGCCGCGATTGCCGCCTGGGCCGAAGCCGCGCACCCCGAGCCGCCGCTGCTGGGCCGGACCCCGCTGGAAAAGGCGGCGGTCGCCAGCTGGAATACCAGGATCGAGGGCGAGTGCATGATGGCGATCGCCGAGGCCATGCGCAACACTGCCCCGGCGATGAAAGATCGCGCGCTGCCCGGACCAGAAAACTATGCGCAAATCCCCGAACTGGCCGCGCGCGGCGCAGCGCGACTGGGGCATTTTCTCGATCGGTTCGAGCTGCACATGGCGGGGCAGGATTATGTCGCGGGGGACTTTCTCAGCTTGGCTGACATCACCGCCTGCGTCGCGCTCGATTTCGCCCGGGTGCTGAAGGTCGATGCTTATGCCGGGCGGGCGGGGCTGCGGGCGTGGCGCGACCGGCTGGGGGAGCGGCCTGCGTTCAAGCTGTGATTGGCCCCCGCGCCAGAACAAAAAGTATAATTTTATCAACGCATGGGAACGGCGATGCAGGCGTGTTCGTTATGATTGAAGCGGTGAGAGCGCCCCTTTGACCGACCAGCAATCGCTTAACGGGCGCAGCGTCGGAATTCTGTTCGCCGAACGATCGGACAAAGCGCAGATCCTGAACTTGAACAGCGAGATCGAGGCGGTACGCTCAAGGCCGATGGGCAGCTGGCCGGAACACCATCGGCGGTATTCGACGCGGTAATGGCGATCCTGATACCCGATGTTGCGGCCAAACTGGCCAAGGATATCGGCGCAGTAGCGTGGTTTTCAGATGCCAACTTCCACTGCAAGACCATCGCTCCCTGCAACGGCACCCGCGAGCATTTGCTGCCCAAAGCCAATGTCGAAATCGATGCCGGGGTGCCAAGGCCAGAGGACTTCATGAAAGTCGGCGCAGTGCGCCACTGGGACCGCGAACCCAAGGTGCGCGATCTGGCGTAAAAACAAGCTAAAAAAGGAGAGGGTCACGCCGATGCGCAGCCCTCTCCTTAGGATCTGGATTATGCCTGATGGCGCGACGGATTACATCCGGTACGAAACCCGGACGTAAGCAAACCGGCCTGGCACATCATAGGTGGTCGGGTCGTAGTTGTTCAGGCTGCAGCTGAAGCACGGCGGCGGCGAGAGATTGAAAACGTTATTCATGCCCAGCGTCAGCGCAAAGTTGCTGTCCATCCAGGTTGGGCGGATCTGAAACTGCAGGTCCATATAGAATCGGCTAGCAAGCAGCCGGGTTGGATTCTGAATTTCCTTCACCGAACTGATATAGCGGCCAGTGACACTCGTGGTCACAGGCCCCAGTGTCCAGTCGGCAATCCCCGTAGCCTTGAACTTTGGATAGGCCTGATCCGGACTGCCCCGTTCAAACCCTTTGTAGCTCGTTACGGTCACGCCCGAGGTTGCCGGGACGCCTTCTTCGTAAGCCAGCAAGAAGTTGGTGATGACGGTCAAACCAAATTTGCCCGCGCCAGTTTCATCCGTGCGCATGTTGAATGTGGCGTCGATCCCGCGGGTGCGAATGGTACCGGTGTTGAGCAGAACCCCATTGATTGCGGAAATGAAGCCCGCCGGGGTGCGCCGAACTGCCGAGCAGCTGAGCGGATCGGCTGACAAGGCGCAGCGATTGAGCAGCACGTCGGCACCGATCGAGGCAATCGCGCCTTCCAGCTTGATGTCGTAATAGTTCACTTCGAGATTGAAGGTTCGCAGCGCTCCACCGCGCGCCCACTCGGGGCTGTAAACGCCCCCAAACAACAGAGTTCGTGCGGTTTCAGGCGTCAAAGCCGGATTGCCGCCGGTCAGCACTGGCAGCTGCCCGCCCTGTGGTTCCTGATAGCTGCCGTTGGCGGGTACGCCGTTAGCAGTGCAATTGGCCCGGACCGTGGCCGAAGACTGGTACAACGAACCGGCCACATTGGTACAGGGATCCGACAGCGGCTGATCGAAGCG
Organism: Novosphingobium sp.; assembly: GCA_031360105.1. Taxonomy (GTDB): domain Bacteria; phylum Pseudomonadota; class Alphaproteobacteria; order Sphingomonadales; family Sphingomonadaceae; genus Novosphingobium. Next base: position 4,883 of record JANMBA010000417.1, on the reverse strand, counting down.
CGATTGCGCGCCAAACAGCTCGCCGATCGACGGGGCGCGGAAGCTTTGCGCGTACGACCCGCGCAGCAGCACGTCAGCGGTGGGTTTCCACAGCGCTCCACCGGTCAGCGACAGCTTGCCGCTGAAGGTCGAGTACTTGGAATAGCGCGCCGCACCGTTCAGCTCAAGCGAGCTGAATAGCGGTTTGTCCTTGAGCAGTGGCACGCGCAATTCGCCGTAGAATTCATCGACTTTGGTTTGGCCGCTGGCAGCCTGCGCCGGAATATCCGCTCCCAGCCCAGCTTGAATGATCGGATCAGGCGTGAAGCTGCCGAACTGGACGCGGTGTTCATAACCAATTGCCAGTCCGACTGGCCCGGCTGGCAGATCGAATAAGGTGCCGGACAGGTTCGCCTGGTAATCGTTCAAGCGCTGCTGGCTCCGGTCGCGTTCGTCAAAGCCGACGAAGGCGAGCATCGCTGGCGTGATCGAGCCGACTCCGCCAAAGATGTTGAACGGCACGCAACCGCCGGTGCATCCCGCCAGCGGACCAAGCGCTTGCTGCAACTTGGCGGCATTGAGGTTGCCAGTGAACAGCTGGTGCGCATCGTTAATGCCGTAAATGGCATTGAGATCATAATACCAGCGCTGCCCGAACATCTGGAATTGACCGTCGATGGTGCCGGTCAGATTGAACGTGTCAACATCCTGCGTGAAAGTGCGTTGCCCGGCTTCGACCAATCGGCGGGCGATGAAGCTGTAATTTGCCACGCCCCCAGTTGCGCCTGAATCCAGCGTCACGCCGAACGGATTAAACGGATTGGTCGCATCAATCGAGATGGTATCGAGCAAGTTGCCGTTGCCGGCATCGGGTCCGACAAACAGCGGCAGGAACGCGGCCTGGTTCTGCGAGCGGCGATGGTTGTAAACGACCTTCGCGCGCAGGTTGAACGCTTCGGAGAACTCGGCCCGTGCGTTTACGAAAGCGCCATAGCGCTGACTGGGGGTCTCAAAATAGTTGAACGGTGCGAAATTGAACCGGTCAGCCGAGGTGAATTGCTTGAAGTCGCCGCCAACTAGCGTGGGATCGTAAACGGGATTGCGGCCCGTGACCGGTCCCTTGAGCGTCAGATTGCGACCAAGCACAAGAAAGCGGCCCAACGGGGTGGCGCTGGAACAACCGCCGATTGGGTCGGTGCAGCTGGTCTGTCCGGGATTGGGAAACTGCGAAATCGAGCGGTCGCGCGCGCTGACCGAGCCTTGGCCGACGTAGCTTACACCTGCAACAATGTGCACGCCATCTTTGCCGGCTCCGAAGCTTAGCTGATAACTGCCAGTCTTACCGTCATGGGTACTCAAAAATTCGCCCACTTGCGCCGATGCGCGAAAACCCTGCTGTTTGGATTTGGTGATGATGTTGACCACGCCGGCCACCGCGTCCGAGCCGTAAAGCGGCGAAGCGCCAGACTGCAAGACTTCGATCCGGTCGATCATGCCCTCTGGGAGCGAATTAAGATCGACCGAGTTTGGAATGCCGCTGGCCGAGGCGCCTGAAACGTAGCGCAGGCCGTCCACCAGCACGAGCGTGCGTTTGGCACCGAGGTAGCGCAAATCGATGGTCGATGATCCAGCGCCAACGCCGCCGCCATCGGGCGGATTGCCCAAGTTGCCGCTATTGTTGAACCGGGTGTTCAGCCCACCGGCCGAACTTGGCAGGCGTTGCAGTATGTCGGCTACGGAAGACAATCCAGTTCTGGCGATGCTCTCGCTATCGACTGTGTACACTGGCGAAGCCTGGTCAAGCGGATCGCGGCGGATGCGCGACCCCGTAACGAGAATTTCGGTAGTTGGATCATCGCTTGTCGCGGCTGGTGCAGCAGCAGTCTGCGCTCCAGCCGGAGCGGAGGCAGCCATAGCCAAGCCAAATAGCGCCGAACTTGCGAGCAAATATTTCATGGAATATTTCATCGACTTGATCCCCTTGCAGTAAAATTACGTGCCCTGCAGCCTATCCCGGCTCCCAAAGGTATGATTTGTATTATGCGAGTTTTCTAGAAGATTGAGCGTGCGCGGCAACCCGCGACAGACGATTTAAAACCGACTATGGCAAATATGTTGCAGTAAGCGTCAGCCAAACGGGTGACTGCTATCAGGTGAATACAGATGAAACGGCCAACTCCGACATTGCGAACCGCCCGGTTTGTATTGCGCGATATAACCCGCGCCGATGGCCCTGCCCTGTTCCCGGCGTTTGCAGATGCCGAACTGATGCGCTGGTGGAGCCGCGGGCCGTTCGTTAGCCAGGCTGAACTGGAAGACTGGCTGGCACCGGCAGCGGGCTGGGCTGAAGGCCGCAGCTGGGCCATAGCTGACAGCGACGATGGTCCCGCAATCGGCAGGATAGTCGCCATAGATCGGGGCGATGCCGTCAGCGAAGTGGGCTATTTGGTCGTCGCTGCGCGGCAGGGGCAGGGTATCGCGCGCGAGGCGCTCAGCGCGATGATCGAACACCTGTTTTCTGTTGATGAGCAACGCCGGGTCATGGCGGACGTTGATCCAGACAACAAGGCTTCGAACCGTTTGCTCGAAACGCTCGGGTTTACGCTTGAGGGCCGCCTGCGCGAACACTGGACAACACATATTGGTCGGCGCGACAGCTTTATCTGGGGCATGCTGGCAGATGAATGGCAAAACCGTACCGCTCCGATCTCCAATCCGCTTGACCTGCCCGGAGATCCCCCCTAACGGCGGCCACTTCCCGGAGGGGCGACGGTCTCTTCGGGAAACTTTGAGCTGAACATTGGCGGTGCCGGGCGGGTTTCAAACCAGCCACGATCCGTCAAAGTAACCCGGCCTCTGGCGGCGGGGTGGAGTGTTTTCGGTTCGTTGATGTGCTGCTGCCGGGCTTGGCTCGCTGTTTCGCGCGCATTCGCGATTTTCCGCTGATCCTTCACCATGTCTGCCTTTGGCCATATTTAAGGTGAAGAGCACTTCATGCCTACAATCAACCAGTTGGTCCGCAAGGGCCGCGTGCCGCAGAAGACCAAGTCCAAGGTCCCGGCGATGGAGCAGAACCCGCAAAAGCGCGGCGTTTGCACCCGCGTTTACACCACGACCCCGAAGAAGCCGAACTCGGCTTTGCGCAAGGTCGCCAAGATCCGGCTGACCAACCAGCGCGAAGTGATCTCGTACATCCCGGGCGAAGGCCACAACCTGCAGGAGCACAGCGTTGTGCTGATCCGCGGCGGGCGTGTGCGCGATCTTCCCGGCGTGCGTTATCATGTGCTGCGCGGCGTGCTCGATACGCAGGGGGTCAAGGACCGCAAGCGCAGCCGCTCGAAGTACGGCGCCAAACGGCCCAAGTGACCCGTCCGGCGGACGGGGCATCCCCGCGCAGGCGGGGATCTCGGGCCGCCTGATTGACGGTTAGATTTTTCCTGCCGCCTGAGACCCCCGCCTTCGCGGGGGCGCGGTAAGGGTTCAAGAGAAGGAATTCATCCGATGTCACGTCGTCGTCGTCCCGAGAAACGGGAAATCCTGCCTGATCCAAAGTTCAAGGATCAGATCCTGTCCAAGTTCATGAACAACCTGATGATGGACGGCAAGAAGTCGGTTGCGGAAAGCATCGTCTATGGGGCCATGGCAACCATGGAAACCCGGGCGAAGAGCGATCCGATCCAGCTGTTCCACGATGCACTGAACAATGTGAAGCCGCAGATCGAAGTGCGCTCACGCCGCGTTGGCGGGGCGACCTATCAGGTTCCGGTCGAAGTGCGCCCCGAGCGCGCCCAGGCACTGGCGATCCGCTGGTTGATCATCGCCGCGCGCAATCGCAGCGAAACCACCATGTCGGCGCGGCTTTCGGCAGAACTGCTCGATGCGGCTAACAACCGCGGCAATGCGGTGAAAAAGCGCGAAGATACGCACCGCATGGCCGATGCCAACCGCGCGTTCTCGCACTACCGCTGGTAACAGCGCTGGCCAGGTTGGGCTGATAACAGTCTTCACACGGTCACATTCGTAACCATATGGGCGGGGGCGCCGCAATTCGGCACCCCGTCCGCCCGCTCTAAGGAATTCGACATGGCCCGCAGCCATCCGCTCAGCATGTATCGCAACATCGGGATCATGGCGCACATCGACGCCGGCAAAACCACGACCACCGAGCGCATCCTGTTCTACACCGGCAAAAGCTACAAGATCGGTGAAGTCCACGATGGCGCGGCCACGATGGACTGGATGGAGCAAGAGCAAGAGCGCGGGATTACGATCACCTCGGCGGCGACGACGTGCTTCTGGAACGGTCACCGGATCAACATCATCGATACCCCAGGCCACGTTGACTTCACCATCGAAGTCGAACGTTCCTTGCGCGTGCTCGATGGCGCGGTCGCCTGCTTTGACGGCGTGGCCGGGGTTGAACCGCAGTCCGAAACCGTCTGGCGTCAGGCTGATAAGTATGGCGTGCCGCGGATGTGCTTTATCAACAAGCTCGACCGCACCGGCGCGAACTTCAAGTATTGCGTGCAATCGATCATCGACCGGCTCGGCGCCAAGCCGGCGGTGTTGTACATTCCAATTGGCCTCGAAGCAGACCTCAAGGGGCTGGTCGATCTGGTCGAAATGCGCGCGATCATCTGGAAGGACGAAGCGCTGGGCGCCGAATTCTTCTACGAGCCGATCCCGGCCGACCTCGCCGAGGAAGCCGCCAAGTATCGTATGGAGCTGATCGAACTTGTGATCGATCAGGACGATGATGCGATGGAAGCTTATCTCGACGGTAAAGAGCCCGACGTGGCGACGCTTAAAGCGTGCATCCGCAAGGGTACGCTGGCGCAAGCGTTCGTGCCGGTGTGCTGCGGCTCGGCGTTCAAGAACAAGGGCGTTCAGCCGCTGCTCGACGC
>JANMBA010000415.1:0-4195 GCA_031360105.1 Novosphingobium sp. | reverse complement strand
ACGCCGATTGGAGCCGCGCCAGCCAGGTGCTCACGCCCTATTCGTCATCGCTGCTGGTGGATCGCGTTTAGAGCAAGCTGGACATTAACCGCCCGATTAAACATACTCCCATAAAATGCCGCGCGGCCAGCGCCAGCAGCTTGGCGCGCGCACAGGAGGATGCAAGACCATGGCGACTCAAACTGCGGCCCGCGCGCTTAATCCAGTCGATGTCAGCGCCAACGCGCTCTATGTCGACGACACGTGGCGCGCGCCGTTTGCGCAGCTGCGTGCCGAGGCCCCGGTCAGCTGGCGGGCGGATAGTCCGTTCGGCGGGTACTGGTCGGTCACCACTCACGCGCTGGTGCAAGCGGTCGAGGTTAACCCCGAAGTTTATTCGTCGCGCTGGGATCTGGGCAATATCACTATTGCCGATGCCGTCGGCGGTAGCGAGTTTCCCAATTTCATCGCGCAGGACGCGCCGATCCACACCGCGCAGCGCAAGGTGATCGCCCCGGCCTTTTCGCCCAGTCAGATCGTTAAACTGGAAGCGCAAGTGCGCGCCCGCACTGCTGAACTGTTCGCCGAACTGCCGCGGGGCGAGACGTTCGATTGGGTCGACCGGGTCGCGTTGCCACTGACTATGGGCATGCTGTGCATTCTGTTCGATTTCCCGATGGCGGAATGGCGCGATTTGAAGCGCTGGTCGGACTATGCCAGCAACGTTTCGGCGGAAAATCTCAACGAAGAGTATCGCGCCGAATTCCTGGCGCAGATGGGCCAGATGCTCGCGCGGTTTGATCGCGAGCTGGAAGCGCGCCGGGGTTTGCCGCCGAGCGACGATCTGCTCAGCCGGATGGTCCATTCCGAAGCGATGGGTAACATGGACGTGATGGAACGGATCGCCAATATCGCGCTGCTGATCGTGGCCGGCAACGATACCACGCGCAATTCGATGTCGGCGCTGGTCGAAGCGTTTGATCGCTATCCCGGCGAGCTGGAGCGGCTGCGCGCTGACCCGGCGCTGATCCCCAATGCCGCGCAAGAGATCATCCGCTGGCAGAGCCCGGTCACCCATATGCGCCGCACCGCGCTTGCCGCTACCGAACTTGGCGGACAGTCGATTGCGGCGGGCGACAAGGTGGTGCTGTGGTACATTTCGGCCAACCGTGATGAAGCCGTCTTCGAAGGTGCCGAACGCTTTGATGTGGGGCGCACCAATGCGCGGCGCCACCTGGGTTTTGGTCACGGGATCCACCGCTGCGTTGGCGCGCGGCTGGCCGAAGTGCAACTCGCCGCAGTGATCGAACAAATTGCCGGTTTGCGTGCAGCGGTGGTGCCGCAGGGACCGCCAAGCCGATTGGCCAGCCCGTTCCTGCACGGGTTTACCGCAATGCCCGTGCAGATCACCCCGACACCCGGCTAAGCCCATGATTAAACATCGGACGGCAATTTGTCGGGCAATATTCAGATTAGTTCTGCCATGGCACCGGGGATAGCTTGAAGCGCGACCCGGAAACGGGCAATATTGGCTGGCCGGAAGGCGCTGCGGTCCAGGCGGCGCGTTCTGCAACAGGAGTTTTTACGATGACGGCGGGGAAGACAGTGCGGCGCACCCAGCAAGCGCGTGGACGGACGGTCCGCCAAGGGCTGGCGGCCGCCGGTCTGTTCAGCTCGGCGATGGCACTGGCGGCGAGCCAGCCGCAGAGCATCTTGCCGACTTCCGAACCGAGCCCTGCGCCGGTGGTTGCAGCAAGTTCCGCCCCAGCTGCGAGCCCCACTGCGAGCCCCGCTGCTACACCCACCGGCGCACCCAGGATAGTGGCGCAGCTGCCGCTCGACGAGCCCGTTGTCAGCTGGACGGCAGCCGATGCCGGAGCGCTGCTGGGGGTGATCGAAGGGATCGATGCCGATGGCTTGATCCCGGCCGATTATCAGCCTGAAAAGCTGCGCAGTGCGATTGTCGGGGGCGATAGTGCCGCGCTAGATGCGCAGGCCAGCCGCTCATTCGCGTGGCTCGCCGAAGACATGCGCGATGGGCGCACGCGGTTTGATTCGCGGTTGCAATGGTTCGCGGTCGACACCGATATCGATAGCAATCCAACCTCGGCGCTGCTGGCCCGCGCGCTTAAATCGCACGATGTGGCGGGCGTGATCAGCGGCCTTCAGCCGACTGTGCCCGATTATGGCGAGCTTAAGGGACTGCTGGCGACCACCCCGGCCAGCGACAAGGCCAAACGCAAGCTGATCCGCATCAACATGGACCGCTGGCGGTGGCTGCCGCGCCAGCTCGGCAAGTACTACCTGCTGACCAACGTGCCCGAATTCCAGCTGCGGCTGACTGTCGATAACTCGATCATCCGGTCATACCGCACGATCGTCGGCAAAGTCGGCAAGACCGCGACGCCGCAGCTCGCCGCGGTAGTCCAAGGGGTTGTGTTCAATCCGACCTGGACCGTGCCGCAGTCGATCGTCGTGGGCGAAGGGCTCGGGGCCAAGCTGTTCGGCAATCCAGCCTCGGCGCTGCGTCAGGGCTACAAGGTGACCAAGGCCAAGAACGGGGTCTTCACCGTGGTCCAGCAGCCCGGACCGACCAATTCGCTCGGAATGATCAAGCTCGATATGCCTAACGAGCACGCGATCTACATCCATGATACCCCGGCGCGCGGGCTGTTCAATCAGCCGTACCGCGCGCTAAGCCACGGCTGTGTGCGGACCGAACGCGCCGCTGAACTGGGGATCACAATGGCGATTTTGGGGGCAGGGATGAGCTCTGACCAAGCGGTTGATGTGGTGAATTCGGGCAAGTACACCCGGGTTCCGATGACCAAGACCTTCCCGGTTTATATCATGTATTTCACCATGGCGAGCGACATCACCGGCAAGATGGGAACCTTCCCCGATCTGTACAGCCGCGATGGGGCCGTGCTGGCCTCGTTCGCCGCCCCGCGCGCACCGTGGACCGGCCAGCGCCAAAGCACCGAAAAGGTCGTGAAGCTGGATAATCCGCTGTAATTTGCGGAGTTACCCGGCAGAGCAAGCGCTCAATTGCGCCACTTCGCCGGGTTGCAGCACGGCGCCTCGGGGCAGCCACGCGCTGACTTTGCGGGCGTTACCTTGCGGCAAAACCTCCACCACCAGCCCGCGGGCGGGGTCGCTGAAATGGTTCTCGCTCGAAATCGCCAAGACCAGCCCGCGCGGATCGCGCTTCATCAGGCACAGCGCCAGATCGAGCGAGGGGCGGGGCGAGGGCAGTTCCAGAACCATCACTTTGTCCGCAGTCAGGTGGTCTTCCTGCCACTGGCGCAGCGCCCATGGCCCGATCAGCAGCACCAGCGCCAGCCCGCCAATCGCCAGCAGAATCCGGCGCGAGCGTCGTTGCGCAGCGGGAAGCGGCTCAGCGCTCAAGCGTCGCCAATCCGGTCAGCGTAAAGCAGCCGCCCGCCCGACAGGTGCCACAGCGCCTCGTTGAACTGGTCCGGGCTCATCGCAAAGCACCCTTCGGAGCGGCCGAGTTTGCCGAACCGGGCGATATGCTCGGCGGTGGCGTAGCTGGCCGGATGCATCACAATCGCGCGTTCAAGCGCGGCCGAATTATCGCCGTCCATGCCAACCAGCCGGATCGAGGTGCCATACTTGCCGGAATACCACTCGGCGGTCAGGTAAGACCCGCGCGAAGTGGCTTCCGAGCCTTCGAGGTTGGAAAAGTTTTGGAGGAATCCGCTGTGCTCGGGGTCCGAGCCGCGCCCATGCGCCACCAGCAACGAGCGCACCGTGCCGTTCTCAAGATTGGCGAAGTGTAGCCGCGGGAGCGATGAAGGCCGCGCAAAATCGGCCACGCCAACAATATCGCGGCGCCACAGCTTGGCTCCGGCCCGGTCGCGTTCGCGCGCCGCCAGGGTCAGAATCTTGCGGTCATAAGCGGGATTGGGGACCACGATGGTGGGCAAGGCTGGAGGCGAGGGCGGAACTTGATCGGGCGTGACCCCGAAATGCTGATCGAACGCGTCAGTCAATGACCCGGGCGCGCCCGTGGCCCCGGTCAACTGCGCGAGCGCCCGCCCCGGAGCGGCCAGTGCTGCCCCGGTTGCCAGGCCACCCAGAATCAGGTTCCTACGGTTCATGACCCCCGTCATAGCCGTTGTGGATAACCAAGTGCTGAACGGCGCGCCAGCCCGAATCGGCCAATCCGCGTTAAACTGCGCCAAACCGTGCG
>JANMBA010000386.1:0-1971 GCA_031360105.1 Novosphingobium sp. | reverse complement strand
TGGCGGAACTGACCGCGCGGCATGATCAGCACGCGCTTGATGGTGATGGGGACAGCGACGCGGCGTGGTCAATCGGTGCTGCCGAATGCCGCGAGGCTTATGATGCGCTCAAGCCCGATCTGCGCGCCGCGCTCGAACTGGCGGCGCAGCGGATCAGAACCTTCCACGAAGCGCAGCTGCCCAAAAACCGTGATCACACCGATGAGGCCGGGGTCAGGCTGGGCGCACGCTGGCGTGCAGTCGACGCTGCCGGGCTGTATGTCCCGGGCGGACGCGCGGCCTACCCTTCTTCGCTGCTGATGAACGCGATTCCGGCCAAAGTCGCCGGAGTTGAACGACTGGTGGTGGTGACACCCACGCCCAAGGGCGCGATCAATCCGTTAGTGCTGGCCGCCGCACATCTGGACGGGGTGGACGAATTGTGGCGCATCGGCGGTGCGCAGGCCGTGGCCGCGCTGGCCTATGGAACCCAGCGGATCAAACCGGTCGATGTCATCACCGGCCCGGGCAATGCCTGGGTGGCCGAGGCCAAGCGCCAACTGTACGGCGTGGTCGGGATCGACATGGTTGCCGGGCCGAGCGAAATCCTGCTGATTGCCGATGGGCAGACCGATCCCGAATGGGCCGCCGCCGACCTGCTGAGCCAGGCCGAGCACGATCCCGCCGCGCAATCGATCCTGATCACCGATGATCCGCTGTTCGCCGATCTGGTGGCCGACCGGATCGGGGTCGAACTGGCGATGCTGCCGACCGCGCGGGTGGCGAGCGAGAGCTGGAACACCCACGGCGTGATCATCGAGGTTGCCAGTCTGGACGAAGCCCCGGCGCTGGCCAATGCGTTGGCCGCTGAACATGTGCAGCTGTCGGTCGAAAACCCTGAAAAATTATTCAAGGCGATCCGCCATGCCGGCTCGGTGTTCCTCGGGCGGATGACCCCCGAGGCGGTGGGCGATTATGTCGCCGGACCTAACCATGTGTTGCCGACGGGGCGAAGATCGCGTTTTTCATCAGGGCTTTCGGTGCTCGATTTCATGAAACGCACGAGCTTTATTCAGCTGGACGAAGCCGCGCTGCGGGCCATCGGTCCGGCCGCAATCCAGCTCGCCGAAGCCGAAGGACTACCCGCGCATGCGCGTTCGATCGAACTAAGGCTGGGAATATGAAAGCGCGTCCAAAAGCCCGTTCGGCGGCGCGGCTCGCCGCCGTGCAAGCGTTATATCAGCTCGATATGGAAGCCACCGCGCTGCCCAGGCTGCTCGATGAATTTCACCGTCACCGGCTCGGCGCCGAGATCGAAGGCGATCAATACGTCGAGGCCGAAACCGCGTTTTTTGACGACGTGGTGCAAGGTGTCGCCGCCCGCAAAGATGAGATCGACACATTGCTGGCGGCGAAGCTTGCGACCGGCTGGAAACTCGAACGGCTCGACAAAACGCTGCTGCAAGTGTTGCGGGCCGGCGCGTTCGAACTGCTCGCCCGCGCCGACGTGCCCACCGCAACCATCATCACCGAATACGTCGACGTAGCCCACGCCTTCTTCGAATCGCGCGAGGCGAAGTTTGTGAACGGGTGTTTGGATGCGGTGGCCAAGGTGGTGCGCAGCTGAGCGCTGAGAGCGCCTTTATCGCGGCTTTGCGCGGGCTGGCCACGCATCCCGCTGCACGCGGTTTGGACGATGATTGTGCGGTGCTGGAAGTGGGCGGTGAGACGCTGATCCTCACGCACGATGCGATGGCCGCAGGGGTGCATTACCTGCCCGGTCAAGATCCTGCCGACGTAGCGTGGAAGCTGGTTGCGACCAACTTGTCGGACTTGGCCGCGAAGGGCGCAGAGCCGTTGGGGGTGTTGCTGGGTTATCAGCTGGGCGGCGATGACGCGCGGTTTGTCGCGGGGCTGCGCGACGTCCTAGGCCATTACGGCGTGCCGCTGCTGGGCGGGGACACCATTTCGGCGGCCGGGCCGCAAGTGCTG
>JANMBA010000323.1:0-1640 GCA_031360105.1 Novosphingobium sp. | reverse complement strand
CGTGCTCGAACGGATCGACGCGGCGCTGGGGCGATTGATCAGCGCCGAGCGCAAGGTGCATCCCGATGCGGTCATTGCGGTGGTCAGCGACCACGGCTTTGCGCCGATCAGCCATGAGACCAATTTGTTCCGCGCATTCATCGATGCCGGGCTGATCACGCTCGGTGCAGACGGGAAGGTCAAAAGCTGGGAAGCGATGCCGTGGCCATCGGGTGGCAGCGCGGCGGTGGTGCTGGCGCGGCCCAGCGATACCGCCTTGCACGGCCGGGTCAGTGCGCTGCTCACCCAGTTACAGGCCAATCCGGCCAACGGAATCGCGGCGATTGCGCTGGCGCCGCAGATCGCGGCGATGCGCGGCAATCCTCAAGCCAGCTTTTTCATCAACCTTAACCCCGGCTTTGGCATGGGCGGGTTTGGCGATGCTGCCGGCGGTTTGGCGGTGCCATCGCATATCATGGGGACGCACGGTTACTTCCCGGCCAGCGCGGCGATGCAATCGACTTTCATGATGATCGGCCCGCGCATTCCCAAGGGCCACTCGCTGGGCCAGATCGACATGCGCGCGATTGCGCCGACGCTGGCGGCGATCATGCACCTGCGGCTGAGCGAGGCCGAGCTGCCCGCGCTGACCTATTAGGCAGCGCCTGCGATAGCGTCCAGCTGGGCGGCGGCTTTGGCGGGTAGTTCCAGCTCCGCCGCCGCCAGGTTCTCGTGCAGATGCGCCAGCGATGAAGTGCCGGGGATAAGCAGCACATTGGGCGCGCGTTGCAGCAGCCACGCGAGCGCGGTTTGCATGGGCGTGGCGTGCAATTCCTCCGCCACGCTATCCAGCACCGCCGATTGCAGCGGTCTGAACCCGCCCAGCGGGAAGAATGGGACATAGGCAATGCCGTCCGCCGCCAGCTCATCGATCAGCGCATCATCGCCCCGCTGGACGATGTTGTAGGCGTTCTGCACACAGACAATTTCGGCGATGCTGCGCGCCTGTGTAATCTGTGTGGGGGTCACGTTGCTCACCCCCAGGTGCTTGATCAGGCCCAGCTGCTGCAATTCAGCGAGGATGCTCAGAGGTTCTTCGAGCGAGCCTTCCGCTGGGCCAAGATGAGAGAACATCAGCCGCAGGTTGACCACATCGAGCTGCTCAAGCCCCAGCCGGCGCAAGTTGTCATGCACTGCCCCGGTCATGTCAGCGCGGCTGAATGCGGGCAGCCAGCGCCCGGTTTCATCGCGCTGCGCGCCGATCTTGGTCACCAGCACCAGATCGTCGGGGTACGGTGACAGCGCCTCCCGGATCAAGTCGTTGACCAGATACGGACCGTAGTAATCGCTGGTATCGATATGGTTGACGCCCCGCGCCACGGCTTCGCGCAGCACTGCCGCCCCGGCCTGCGGATCGCGCGGCCCAAACGCGTTAGGCCCGGCCAGCTGCATCGCGCCGTACCCCATGCGATTGACGGTATATGGGCCAAGTTTGGCGGTGCCAGTCATGCAAAGTTCCTTCAGAGCGCGGCATCGCTCAGCACGGCGGCGCGCAGTTCGGCGATGCCCATGCCTTTTTCCGCCGAGGTAACGTGAATCACCGGGTAAGCCGCCGAATGTTTGCGCGCTTCGGTTTGCGTCGCGAGCAGCGCGGCGTCCAG
>JANMBA010000312.1:0-18362 GCA_031360105.1 Novosphingobium sp. | reverse complement strand
CGAGCGATAAGCCGGCATCGCGTAGGACAGCACATTGATCGTTCGGGCATATTGACTGATATTCATTCCCGCGCCGCCGTACTCTTCGGGAATAGTCAGCCCAAACAGCCCCATATCGCGCATTTCAGCCAGAATTGCGTCAGGGATCTGGTCGGTCTCGATCACCTCGCGCTCAGCCGGGATCAGCCGCTCACGGACATAGCGTTCCAGCTGGTCGATGAACTGGTCGAAGATATCCTGGTCCATCGGTCAGCCTCAAATCGGATCGTACGGGAAGACATGCGCCGAAACCTCGTCGGCGCGGGCCAGATCGGGGGCGAAGGCGGGGATCAGTTCGGCGGCGATGCTTTCTGGCGTCCAGCCTTCGTTCTTGGTCATCGAGCGGATCGGGCGCGGTTTGGAGAACAGCATGATCTCATTCTTGCGCACCGCGAAAATCTGGTTGCTGATCGCCTGCGCCGCGTCGGAAGCGAGATAAATTACCAGTGGCGCGATCTTGTCCGCGCTCATCGTCTTGAGCCGCTCAACCCGTTCTTTGGCTTCAGGCGTTTCAGCCGGAATCGACGCGGTCATCCGGCTCCACGCGAACGGCGCGATGCAGTTTGAACGCACCCCGGTGCGCGCCATATCGAGCGCGATTGATTGCGACAGTCCGACAATCCCGAGCTTTGCCGCCGAATAATTGGCTTGGCCAATGTTGCCGATCAGTCCGCTGGTCGAGGTGAAATGGATGAAGCTGCCCGATTGCTGCTCGCGGAAATACGGTGTCGCGGCCTTCGACACATTGAAGCAGCCATTGAGATGCACGTCGATGACCGCGCGCCAATCCTCGTGGCTCATTTTATGCCAGATGGTATCGCGCAGGATCCCTGCATTGTTGACCACTGCATCGATCTGGCCAAAGCGCTGGACCGCATCTTCGATGATCGACGCGGCGCCCAGCGGATCGGTGACGGAGGCGAAGTTGGCGTAGGCTTGGCCGCCAACCGCGATGATATCGTCGGCAGTTTGCTGCGCCGGGGCCGCATCGCCGCCCTCACCGCCGCCGCCAACGCCAGGGTCATTGACAATAATCGCGGCCCCGTGGCGTGCGGCTAGCAGCGCAATTTCGCGCCCGACCCCGCGCCCCGCGCCGGTGATTGCCATCACTTTGCCCGCCAGCATGCCCATGTTTTTTCCGAATCCTCAGCCCGATTAGTTACCTGGATTCAAGCTTAAGCTGCTCCGGCTGGAAATCAACCGATCGGCTTGGCCGGCTCCTTTTTGGGGGTTTGAGACGCAGCATCTGGCTGCGCCGCCGGAGCTATGCGAGGTTGCGGAATCGCGGCGGCGGGCAATTTCTGATCGTCGAGCATTTGGGCCGCCTCGTCGAGCGCGTGGGCCTCGCCCGCGCTGACGCCCCCCGCGCCGCTGGCATTATCGGGCCGCGAACAAGCGGCGGACAGCGCGATCAGTGGCAGGATCAGGGGTAAGCGCAGCACAGCACGACAGCGCCGGTTAGCCAACGGAACAGCGATTGCGGACCGGTTCAGGGTTTGGCCGCAGCAACGGAGGCTGGAGGGCTGGCGAGTTCCGCGTCGCCAGCGGCGGAAGCATCGGCGACTGGAGTAGCCGCAACGTCCTGCACCGCCTCTTCGGCTGGCATTTCGACGTTATCGGCCTGCGCCTGTTCCTTGGCACTGTCGGCGCTGCCGCAGCCTGCCAGGGCCAATGCCGCCAGCGCGGTGAACGGAGCAACGGCCAAAGCAGCAAGTTTCGTCATGCTTATCCCTTTTCGCAAATCATTCTGTACATCTTTTCGCACAGGCGGCGGCGCAAGGCATCCACCGGTCGAGGCAATGCTTAACCATCCTGCCGCGCGCTGCCAACCGCCAATTCACGCCCCCGGTCGTGCAATCGTTTAGCAGCCGTATCATGAAGGTTGAAAAGATATAAAGATTTCTTTATATGATGTGACAATGCAAATTGACCCCACCTTACGCGCGCTGGCTGACCCCACCCGGCTGCGGATCATGCGGCTGCTGGCTGCGATGGAACTGGCGGTCGGGGAATTGGCACAAGTGCTGGGGCAAAGCCAGCCGCGCGTCTCACGCCACGTGCGGATCCTGTGCGATGCCGCGCTGGCCGAACGCCGCAAAGAGGGTAGCTGGGTGTTCCTGCGCAGCGCGATCGGGCCGGGCCGGGCCCCGCCACTGGGCGCGGCCGCCGCGCAATTGCTCGCCGTAGCTGAAGAAGACGACGCGCAATTTGCCGGGCAATGCAGCGAGGATCGCCGCCATCTGGCCGCGATCCGCGCCGCACGCGAAGCCAGTGCCGCTGCCTATTTTGCTCGCCACGCTGCCGAATGGGACGAACTGCGTGGGCTGCACAGCCCCGACGCCCCGGTCGAAGTCGCGCTGGACCGAGCCTTGGGAACTGGAAATCTGGGCGCGCTGCTCGATGTCGGCACTGGCACTGGTCGGATCGCGCAGTTGCTCGCACCGCGCGCCAGCCAGATTACCGCGCTCGACAACAGCCCCGAGATGCTGCGGTTGGCGCGCGCCCGCTTGCAGCACCTTGCCGCCGACCATTTGGCATTGGTGCAGGGCGATTTCACCGCCTTGCCGTTTGCCAAGGCCGCGTTCGATACGGTGCTGTTCCACCAGGTGCTGCACTATGCGCAAGCCCCCGAGCTGGTGCTGGCCGAAGCGGCGCGGGTAACTCGTCCGGGCGGCACGATTGCGGTGGTCGATTTTGCTGCGCATGACCGCGAGGAGCTTCGCAGCCAGCACGCGCACGCGCGGCTTGGTTTTTCGGACGAGCAAATGCTGGCGCTGCTGGCCTCAGCCGGGTTTGCCGCCGCGCCGCCGATCGCGCTGTCAGGCACGCCGCTCACCGTAAAAATCTGGACTGGCCTGCGCGGATCGTCCGGGTCAAAGCCATCCTCTGCTACCAAGGCCGCTGCCGCATGAATCAGCCCGTACTCGATTTTATCGCCCTACCCGGTGATAGTGCCGTGTCGTTCGAATTCTTCCCGCCCAAAAGCGAGAAGATGGAAGACCAGCTGTGGGATGCCATCACGCAGCTCGCCCCGCTGGCCCCGCGGTTTGTTTCGGTGACCTATGGCGCGGGTGGTTCCACCCGCGAACGGACGCACAGCACGGTCGCCCGGATCGTGCGAGAAACCGCGCTGGTCCCCGCCGCGCACTTGACCTGCGTCGGCGCGAGCAAGGATGAGATCGCTCAAGTGGCCGAGCAGTACTGGGAGGCCGGAGTGCGGCACATTGTGGCCCTGCGCGGTGATGCGCCGGCGGATGCTGGCGGGCAGTTTGCACCGCACCCTGAAGGTTACGCCAGCGCCGCCGCACTGGTCGAAGGCCTCGCGCGGCAATATCCGTTCGAGCTGTCGGTCGCGGCCTATCCCGAGGTCCACCCCGATGCGCCGAGCGCCGCTGCCGATCTCGACAACCTCAAGCGCAAACTCGATGCCGGAGCGAGCCAGGCGATTACGCAGTTCTTCTTTTCGCCCGAGGCCTATTTCCGCTTCCTCGACGCCGCACTCGCCGCCGGGATATCGGTCCCGATCATCCCCGGGATCATGCCGGTGACCAGCTTTGCCGCAATCCGCCGGATGAGCGGCAATACCCTGATCCCGCCCGCGATGGAGCGGATGTTTGAGGGACTGGACGAGCGCCCCGGCCCGCGCGCACTGGTCGCGGCAACCGCTGCGGTCGATCTGTGCCGCCAGCTTTACGCCGGCGGGGTGCGCAACTTTCACTTCTACACCCTCAACCGCGCCGAGCAGGCCTATGCCATCTGCCACCTGCTCGGCCTGCGTCCCAAGGAAATCCAGCCATGAACGCGCGCGAAAATTTGATCGCCGAAGCGGCCAAACGCATCCTAATCACTGACGGAGCGTTCGGGACCGAGATCCAGAACTGCCGATTGAGCGAGGCCGATTATGCCGGTGATCTGGGGCTGGCGGCTGACCAGAAGGGCAACAACGATATCCTTGCGTTGACCCGGCCAGCAGCGATCGAGGCAATCCACCACGCCTATTTCGCAGCGGGTGCAGACATCGCCGAGACCAACACCTTCTCGGCCAACCGGATCAGCCAAGCCGATTATGCCGCCGAGCATCTGGTGCGCGAAATCAATCTGACGAGCGCGCGACTGGCCCGCAAAGTGGCGGATGAATTTGCCGCCCGGGACGGCCGCCCGCGCTTCGTTGCAGGCGCAATCGGGCCGACCAACAAGACCCTGTCGCTTTCCCCCGATGTCAACGATCCGGGTTATCGCGAAATCGACTGGGATTTCCTGGTCGAGGTTTACAAGGAACAGGCCGCCGCGCTGATCGAAGGCGGCTCGGACTTCATCCTGGTCGAGACGATCTTCGACACACTCAATGCCAAAGCCGCGATCATGGCGATCAAGCAGCTTGAAGCCGAGCTCGCCCGCGAAGTGCCGCTGATGCTGTCGATGACGCTGACCGATCTGTCAGGCCGCAACCTGTCGGGCCACACGGTCGAGGCGTTCTGGTATGCGGTGCGGCATGCGCGGCCGCTGACCATCGGGCTGAATTGCAGCTTCGGCGCGACGCAATTGCGCCCCCATGTCCGCGCGCTCAGCCAGATCGCCGATACGCTGATCATGGTCTATCCCAACGCCGGGCTGCCGAACGAACTGGGCGCATATGATGAGCGCCCGGACGAAACCGCTGCCTTTGTCCGCGAATGGGCCGAGGCCGGGCAAGTCAACATTCTGGGCGGCTGCTGCGGCTCCACCCCGGCACATATCGCCGCGATTGCTGACGCAGCGCGCGGGCTTGCGCCGCGCGCGTTGCCGGTGCCCGAACCGCGCACGCGGCTGGCCGGGCTCGAACCCTTTATCATGGCGGCTTGAGATAACATGCCCCTCCCCGGCGGGGAGGGGCAACGAGACTGGGCAGCGAGCTGCCTAGTCGCATGGAGTGGGGGATCGACGCCGGCGTGGAACCCCCACCCCCAACCCCTCCCCACCGGGGAGGGGCTTAAGGACGAGCAATGACTGAATCGAATGCACCTTCCGGCTCCAGCTTCGTCAATATTGGCGAGCGCACCAATGTCACGGGCAGCGCCGCGTTCAAAAAGCTGATCATGGCGGATGACTATGCCAAAGCGGTCGAAGTGGCGCGCAATCAGGTCGAGAACGGCGCGCAGATCATCGACGTCAACATGGATGAAGGGCTGCTCGACGCGGTCCACGCGATGACCACGTTCCTCAAACTGATCGCCGCCGAGCCCGACATTGCGCGCGTGCCGGTGATGATCGACAGCTCGAAGTGGGAGGTGATCGAAGCCGGGCTGAAATGCGTGCCGGGCAAGCCGATCGTCAATTCAATCAGCATGAAAGAGGGCGAAGCCGCATTCCTTGATCACGCCCGCAAATGCATGGCTTACGGCGCTGCGGTCGTCGTCATGGCCTTCGATGAACAGGGCCAGGCCGATACCAAGGCGCGCAAGGTCGAGATTTGCGCCCGCGCCTATGATCTGCTGACCGGGATCGGTTTCCCGCCCGAAGACATCATCTTTGATCCCAACGTGTTCGCGGTCGCCACCGGGATTGAAGAGCACAACAATTACGCGGTGGATTTCATCGAGGCCACGCAGGCGATCAAGGCCCGCTGCCCGCACGTGCATATCTCGGGCGGGCTCAGCAACCTCAGTTTCTCGTTCCGCGGCAACGAGCCAGTGCGGCGCGCAATGCATTCGGTGTTCCTGTTCCACGCGATCCCGGCCGGGATGGACATGGCGATCGTCAACGCCGGGCAGCTTGACGTGTATGACACGATCGATCCCGAGCTGCGCGAACTGTGCGAAGACGTGGTGCTCAACCGGCGGCCCGATGCGACTGACCGGCTGGTCACGCTGGCTGAAAAGTTTCGCGGAACCTCACCTGAAGCCGAAAAGCAGGCCGAAGAATGGCGCGGCTGGGAGGTTGCGCGGCGGATCGAACATGCGCTCGTCAAAGGCATCGACCTGTATGTGGTCGATGATACCGAAGAGGCCCGGCTGGAAATTTCTGCGCGCGGCGGCCGCCCGATCGAGGTGATCGAAGGCCCGTTGATGGACGGGATGAACACCGTCGGCGATCTGTTCGGCGCAGGCAAAATGTTCCTGCCGCAAGTGGTCAAATCGGCCCGCGTGATGAAAAAGGCGGTCGCTCACCTGATCCCGTATATCGAGGCTGAGAAATTGCCCGGCGCAAAAGCCAAGGGCAAGATCGTGATGGCCACGGTCAAAGGCGACGTTCACGATATCGGCAAAAACATCGTCGGCGTGGTCCTGCAATGCAACGGCTACGAAGTGATCGATCTCGGCGTCATGGTCCCCTGGACCAAGATCTTGGAAACCGCGCGCGAGCAGGACGCCGATATTATCGGGCTGTCTGGGCTGATCACGCCATCTCTCGACGAGATGGTTACGGTGGCCGAAGAAATGCAGCGTGCGGGCTTTACCCTGCCGCTGCTGATCGGCGGGGCGACCACCAGCAAAGTCCACACCGCATTGCGGATCGATCCGGCTTATGATGGCCCGGTGATCCACGTGCTCGATGCCAGCCGCGCGGTCGGGGTGGCGAGCCAGCTGTTGTCCGATACGCAGGCCGAGCCGTTCATCGCCGCCACCGCTGCCGATTATCAGCACGTGCGCGATCTGCGCGCCGGTAAAGAGCAATCGATCCTGCTGAGCCTGACCGACGCCCGCGCCAACGGCTTCAAAGCCGATTTTTCAGACAAAGTTATGCCGCCCGAACAGCCCGGCGTGCACGCGTTTCCCGCATGGGACTTGGCCGATCTGGCCAGCGTGATCGACTGGACCCCGTTCTTCCGCGCGTGGGAACTGGCGGGCAATTACCCCGCGATCCTGACCGACGAAGTGGTTGGTGAAAGCGCCAGCGGGCTGTTTGCCGATGCGCAGGAAATGCTGGCGAAGATTATCGCAGAGCAGTGGCTGACCGCCAAAGGCGTCTGTGGGTTCTGGCCCTGCGCGCGTGATGGCGATGATGTGACGATCCACCTGGCTGACGAAGAGCGTCATCTGCTTGTCCCGTTCCTGCGCCAGCAAATTCGCAAGAGCCGGGGCAAGGATGGACAGGGGCGGGCAAATTACTGCCTCGCCGACTTTATCGATCCCGATGGCGATTGGATCGGCGGGTTTGCCGTGGCGATCCACGGGATCGAACCGCACCTTGAACGGTTCCGCGCCGGCCACGACGATTACAACGACATCCTGCTCAAAGCCTTGGCTGACCGGTTTGCCGAAGCCTTTGCCGAGCGGCTGCACCAGCACGTGCGGACCACGCTGTGGGGCTATGCGCCGGGTGAGCAGTTGACCAATGAGGCCCTGATCAAGGAACAATATCGCGGTATCCGCCCAGCTCCGGGCTATCCCGCCTGCCCCGATCACAGCCTCAAGCCGATGCTGTTCGACTTGCTCAGCGCGGGCGACAATGCCGGAATCGTGCTGACCGAAAGCCAGGCAATGCTGCCCACCGCCGCCGTCAGCGGCTTCTACTTCGCACACCCCGAATCGTCCTACTTCGGCGTCGCCCGGATCGGCCGCGATCAGCTGGAAGACTACGCCGCGCGGCGCGGGATGGAACTGCCGGTGGCTGAGCGCTGGCTAAGGCCGAACTTGGATTAGTCGACTGGTTTCGGAGTCCGTTCGGTGCGCTTGTCCGCCACGAAAGCCTGATTGTCGGCACCTTTGACGATCTCGAACAGTCCGGTTGCTTCGAACAGGGCTGGGAAATTCTTTACGCCGTAATTGCGCGGATCGATCGGGGCCTGGCGCTTGGCCGCGCTGCCAGCGGTTGCCAGCAGCGCCCAGCCATCGTCGCGCGCGACCGCCTGCACAGCTAGCCGCAATATTCCCACCAGCTTGGCATCTTGGGCCAGTGGAGTCTTGGGTTTGGTGGCAGGGGCAGGTTTGGGCTTGGGCGCCGGAATGTCAGGTTTTTTGCCGACCGCCGTCTTGACCTGCAGTTCGTCAACCTCGTCTACTTCCGCAACCACCGCATCGAGATAAAGAAACGTGGTGCAGGCCGCCCTGAATGGCTCGGGCGTTTTGCGTTCGCCGAAACCGTAAACTTCGTGCCCCGCAGCGCGCAGATGCATCACCAAGGGGGTGAAATCGGCATCGCTCGAAGCGATCGCAAAGGCATCGAGCCGCTGGGTATAGAGCAGCTCCATTGCGTCGATCACGATCGAGATGTCGGTGGCGTTCTTGCCGGCCGAATAGCTGAACTGCTGGATCGGACGGATCGCATGCTGGTGCAGCTTGCCAGTCCAACCCGTCAGCTGCTTGCTCGTCCAATCGCCATAGGCACGCCGGATGTTGGGGGTGCCGTATTTCGATAACTCCGAGAGAATACCCGCGATCTTGGTATGGCTGACGTTGTCGGCGTCGATCAGCAGGGCAATGTGGCGTCCCGCCGGGCTGACGCTGCTCGATATCGAAACAGGTTTTTGCATTCAGATAGACTGAACCGTCATCGGCCCGAGAGCAAGCCGCCTGAGCCTTTGCCAAGCAGCGGACGCGCGGTTAGGTTGCCTCGATGCGGCACCTGATCACTTTGTTGGCAGCATTCGCCCCGATCCCGGCGGCTGCCACACCGCCGGTCAGCGTCGCGGTGGCGTTCGACCGCAGCCACATCCGCCCGGTGCTGGCCGAGGGTGAGGCGGACCGGGCCACGCACCGGCTGGTCACGGCAGATGATCCGGTGCGGATTGCCTCGATTTCCAAGCTGGTCACGGCATTGGGGGTGATGCGGCTGGTCGACGCGGGCAAGCTTGATCTGGACCGCGATGTCTCGGATTATCTGGGCTGGAAATTGCGCAATCCGGCCTTTCCGGAGGCAAAGATCACGCTGCGCTTGCTGCTTTCGCATCAGTCGAGCCTGCTCGACGGGGGTGAACTCTACCTGATCCCTCTCGGCATAACGCTGCGTAATCGGCTCTCCGATCCGCGCGTGTGGGACCCCGCGCATGCTCCCGACTCGGGCTGGTTCCATTACACCAACCTCAACTTCCCGGTGATCGGATCGGTTATCGAGCGCGTCACTGGCGAACGCTTCGACGTCGCGATGAGCCGCATAGTGCTCAAACCCCTGAAGCTCGACGCCTGCTTCAACTGGGGCGCGGGCTGTTCGGCCGAGGCCTATCGTCACGCGGTGGTGCTTTACCGTGCCAACGGCGAGGTCGCGCGCGACGATTTGCACGGCAGTCCGCCGGTATGCCCGGTCTTCGTCAGCGAGGACCACGACTGCGATCTTTCGGGATATAGACCCGGCGACAACGGTGCGCTGTTTTCGCCACAGGGCGGGTTGCGCATTTCGATGCGCGACCTCGCCCGGATCGGGCAGATGCTGGCACGAAACGGCAAAGGCTTCCTGTCCGCAAATGCCATGTACGACTTGGTCCGTCCACGCTGGCATTTCGACGGCACCAATGGTGTGGGGGAGGACGGCGCAGCAGATGGCTTCTTCTGTCGCTATGGATTGGCGATCCAATGGATTGGCGATTTCCCACCCCCTTTGTCATTCGATCCAAACGGCGAGCCTCGACCCGTCATGGCTCGCCAGCAATGCAATGACGACCTGTTCGGCGACGGCAAGCGGCGGCTCGGCCATTCGGGCGATGCTTATGGGCTAAAAAGCGGGTTGTGGTTCGATCCCAAGACCGGCCGCGGTCTCGCCTTTTTTACCACCGCAGTCGCCGACGATGCGCCGGGCGGCCGCAGCGCGTTCACCGCAATCGAAGAATCCATTGTGGAGAGATCGGCCAAGCCGCCCTTCCGCTAAGCGCCCGGCACGGCTAGGCCCCGAGCGTGACCGATGCCGCCATCCTCGAGACCCTCCACGCGACCTTCGGCTTCAACGCATTTCGCGGGGTGCAGGACCAGGTGGTCGGGCGCGTGCTTGCGCGCCAATCGACGCTCGCGGTGATGCCCACCGGCGCGGGCAAATCGCTGACTTACCAGCTCCCCGCAGTCATGCTGCCGGGCACCTGCGTGGTGATCTCGCCGTTGATCGCCTTGATGCACGACCAGCTGCGCAGCGCGGCGGCCAACGGTATCCGCGCCGCCAGCCTGACCAGCGCCGATAGCGAAGACTACCGTGAGGCGGCGATCGAGGCCTTTCGCGATGGCCAGCTCGACCTGCTGTATGTCGCGCCTGAACGCGCCAGCCAGAGCCACTTTCGCGAGCTGCTGAGCAAAGCCCCGGTCAGCCTGTTCGCGATCGACGAGGCGCACTGCGTGTCCGAATGGGGCCACGATTTCCGCCCCGATTACCGCCTGCTGCGGCCGCTGCTGGATAGTTTTTCCGATATTCCCCGGCTGGCGCTGACCGCGACCGCCGATGCGCATACCCGCGCCGATATCCTCACCCAGCTCGGCATTCCCGAGGACGGCCTGATCATCGCCGGGTTCGACCGGCCCAACATCCGCTATGTGGTGCGCCACCGCGATAACCCGGTGCGGCAACTGGTGACGCTGATGGAGCAGCAACCGGGGCCGGGGATCGTCTATGCCCAGACCCGCAAGAAGGTGGAGGAATTCGCCGACAAATTGAGCGCCGCGACTGGCCGGACCGTGCTGCCCTACCACGCCGGGCTCGATCCTTCGGTCCGCGCGGCCAATCAGGCGGCGTTCGTGGCCAGCGAAGACATTGTGATGGTCGCCACGGTGGCGTTCGGAATGGGGATCGACAAGCCCGACGTGCGGTTTGTGGCGCATGCCGGCGTGCCCAAATCGATCGAGGCCTATTATCAGGAAACTGGCCGCGCCGGACGCGATGGCGATGCCAGCCTGGCCTTGATGCTGTGGGCGGCGGACGATTTTGCGCGGGCGCGCCAGCGGCTCGCCGAGCTGGAGGAGCATCGCCGCGCGGGCGAACGCACCCGGCTCGCGGCGCTGGCCAATCTGGTCGAGACTGCTGGTTGCCGCCGCGCGTTGCTGCTGCGCCATTTTGGCGAAGATCCGCCCGAAAAATGCGGCAACTGTGATAATTGTCTAGAGGCACCCGGCGTGGTCGATGCCACCGAACTGGCGCGCAAATTGCTTTCAGCCGCTTACCGCACCGGGCAGGCGTTCGGCTTCGGGCATCTGGAAAAAGTCCTGACCGGGCAAGGCGACGAGCGGATCAGCCAGCGCGGGCACGATCAGCTCAGCGTGTTCGGGATCGTGCCAAGCGAGGAAGCGCACCTGCTGCGTCCGCTCGCCCGGGCGCTGCAAGCGCGCGGTTCGCTGGTCCCGACTGAACACGGCGGGCTGGCGCTGGGCGGCGATGCGCGCCAGATCCTGACCGGCGAGCTGCCGGTGCTGATCGCGCTCGCCGCCAAGCCCGAGCGCGGGCGCGGTTCACGCGGGCGGCGCGCTACGCCCGGCACGAGCAACCCGGTCGGCGATCCGCTGTTCGATGCGCTGCGCGAGCTGCGGCGCGAGCTGGCCAGCGAGGCAGGGGTGCCTCCTTATGTGGTGTTCCACGATTCGACCTTGCGCGAAATGGCCACGTGCCGCCCCGCCACCCTCGCCGCACTGGGCGAGGTGAGCGGGGTCGGCACGCGCAAGCTCGAAGCTTACGGCGACGCCTTTCTTGGCATTATTCGCCAGGTTTGATCATGGATTAGCGGGTAGCACCGATGAATGCAGGTGTTCGATCCGCCACTTGCCGTCCTCAAACTGATAGAAAAAGGTGTAGCGCGCCTTCACATCGGTTTTGGCTCCGGTCGCCGGATCGCTCATAATGACCGTCCAGGTGCCCATCCGCAGGGCCCAATTGCAGCCCGACTTAATCGAGGAGGTGTCGATCCGCCCGACCGGGCTGCCCTTGAGGAATTTGACGAAGTAATCACGGATGCCGGCCGTATCGGTGCGCGGCACGCTGGCGATGGTCGCCAATAGCACGGCATCATCATCGAACATCGCTGCCACAGCATCCGGGCTTTTCGTTGCCCATGACGCGTTGAACGCTGCGAATTGCTGATCGAGTTGGGCCGGGGTCAGCCGCTGGCACGTCAAGTGCGGGCCGTGCGTCGGCTTGGCCTGTGCCGGGGCGAGGCCGACCGTCGCGCCTGTCCCGAGTGCAAGCGCGGCGGTTATTACAAATTTTTTCATCGTCATTCATCCCATTGTTGATTGGATTTGTGGTGTTCAAGCGGTGCGAAAGTCGTTTTTAAGGTTGATCGTCAGCTTCAATCGGGGCGGACAGCATGGACGGGGCGATTTGCGCGGGCCAGCAGACGGTTCACACGGTCTTTGATCGCCAGCTTAAGCTTTTTCAGCCGCGCGATTTCGAACGGGTCGGCCCAGCGCCGCGTGCGCGCCTGGTGCAGCCGTGAATCGAGCCGTTGATGACGCTCCAGCAAACGGTAAACATGATCGGACATTTCTTAAGCTCCTCAATCGATTTAACATTCGATCGGATCGGCCGTGTCTGCGTCCAAGTCATTGAAGGGAGGAGAGAGACTTCCCGGACCCAGAACATCGGTATTTCCGATGCGGTCCGACATCACGTGGCAAGTTGCATTTCAAGCAAGCTTGCCGCGCCAGAGGGGCCCGGTCCCGCCTGACTGACTTAGCGATCAACAATCCGAATGCAACCTCCGCATGGATTGTGGTTGACGAAGCCTATAATGGCGATATTATTATGATATCAAATTAAAGGGGAACACTAATGTCCGAGTCGCATAATGTTATGACCTCCAGCCAGGAGCGCAAAGCCTGGAGCACCAGCGGCTACCTGATTCTGCTGGCCTTTCTGGCGCTGTTGGCGCTGACCGTGTGGCGCATTATTGGTGTTGCTGGCAGTAATCCTGATGACAGTGCGATGCTGGGGTTTGTCGTCTCGACCGGACTGAGTACCTTGGGGTTACTGGTGCTCGCCAGCGGCTTTTACATGATCCAGCCTAACCAGGCTGCCGCGATCACGCTGTTTGGATCGTATCGCGGTTCGGACCGTAACACCGGGCTGCGCTGGGTCTGGCCGTGGATGGGCAAGACCAAGATTTCAGTCCGCGCCAACAACCTGATTTCGGACCGGATCAAGGTCAACGATTTGCGCGGCAATCCGATCGAAATGGCAGCACAAGTGGTGTGGCGCGTGGTCGATACCGCGCAGGCGCTGTACGATGTCGATGACTACAAGGCCTTCGTGATGGTCCAGATCGAAGCGGCAGTGCGCACAATCGGCTCGCGCTATCCGTATGATGACTTTACGCATGCCGAGGTTACCCTGCGCGGCAATCATGACGAGGTCGGCATCGAACTGCGCAAGGAGCTGATCGCGCGGCTCACCCAGGCCGGGATCTCGGTCGACGAATGCGGCTTTACGCACCTCGCCTATGCGCAGGAAATTGCCGGCGCGATGCTGCGCCGCCAGCAAGCCGAAGCCGTGGTCGCGGCGCGCAAGACTTTGGTCGAAGGCGCGGTCGGGATGGTCGAAATGGCGCTGGGCATGCTCAGTGAGAAAAACGTCGTCCACCTCGATGACGAGCGCAAGGCGGCGATGGTCTCCAACCTCATGGTGGTCTTGTGCGGTGAGCGCGACACCCAGCCGGTGGTCAACGCCGGATCGCTGTACCAGTAGTCACGGCGATGACAGCCCCGGGCAAAAAGTCTTTCCCGCTCCGGCTCGATCCAGCGCTGTACACCGCGCTGGAGCGGATCGCCGCGCAAGACTTTCGCTCGGTCAACGTCCAGGTCGAAGTCCTGCTGCGTGAAGCGCTAGGGCGGCGCGGGGTCAAACTTACGGCCAGCGAGCCGGTCCGGCGCGGGCGGCCAAAAAAGGAAACAGGACTATGACTGACCTGAACACCGATGGCGCTTGGTTCAAGCCGCGCCGCTATGGACTTGGCACGGGCACGCCGATTGTTTGGCAGGGGTGGGCGCTGCTCGGCGGGTATCTGGCGGTAGCAGCCGTGATGGTGTGGGTTTCGCACCTGAGCGGCGGCGGGCCCAATGGCAAGGCGCTGGCGCTGTTCTTCGCGCTAACAGCGGGCTTCATCGAACTCGCTCGCCGCCGGACGCGCGGCGGGTGGAAGTGGCGTTGGGGCGGGGACGACTGAAACCTTTGGCCGCAGCGCTGTCCCCGCGCGGGACGGCGGCAAGGCTGGCAGACTCTTCTTAACGGGGAGATGCTAATCTCCTGCGCATGACCCGGCTGTATAACCTCCCGCTCCTGGCGCTGGCGCTGACCGCGCTCGCGCTCCCCGCCGCTTCCAGCTTCGCGCAAAGCGGCGCGTCCTACACCATTGCCGAGAGCGGGCGGACATTCGCGCGCCTGCAGGATGCGGTCGATGCGGTCGGCGGCGGCAGCGGCACAATCCGCGTTGGCAATGGCCGTCATCAGGATTGCGCGGTGCAAACCATGGGGCAAATCGCTTATGAAGCGGCAACTCCGGGGCAAGCTATTTTTGATGGCGTCACCTGCGAAGGCAAGGCGGCGCTGGTGCTGCGCGGGACCGCAGCCAGCGTCACCGGGTTGGTCTTTACCAATATGCGCGTGCCCGATTTCAACGGTGCGGGGATCCGGCTGGAGCACGGCAATCTGGCAGTCAGCCAATCGTGGTTCCGCGATAGCCAGCAGGGCATATTAACCGGCCCCGATCCCGACGGCAGCATCACCGTCGACAAGAGTACTTTTACCCGGCTCGGCACTTGCGAAGGTTCAGGCGGCTGCGCGCATTCAATCTACATTGGTGATTACGGCGCGGCCACCGTTACCCGCAGTCGGTTCGAAGCCGGGCGCGGCGGGCATTACCTCAAAAGCCGTGCGGCCAAGATTGCGGTGCTGAGTTCCAGCTTCGACGATTCGGCCGGGCACCAGACCAATTACATGATCGACTTGCCCGGCGGCGCAACCGGGCGGATTGCCGGTAACTGGTTCGTGCAAGGACCGAGTAAGGAAAACCATTCGGCCTTCATCGCACTTGCCGCCGAGGGCAAGGCCAATACCTCCGCCGGATTGGTGATCGAGGGCAATGACGCGCGCTTCGCGCCGGGTGTCGCCTGGCCCAGCGTGTTCGTGGCCGACTGGTCAGGCGATCCGATCCAGATCGGGGCGAACACACTGGAAGCGCGCCTGACGGTGAAAGAGCGCCGGTGAATATTCCCCGGGGCCTCGGTTTAGGAATTTTCACGCGCAGGGGCGCGGATTATTTAAACCACCAAGGCTATTCAGCCAATTACAACAAATGCCCCGAGCGGTCGCGCTTGGTGTCGAGGTAACGCGCGTTGTGCGGGTTTGCCGGGAGCTGATGCGGCACCCGCTGCACCACGGTAATACCCGCCGCTTCTAACGCCGCGACTTTGGCCGGGTTGTTGGTCAGCAGCCGGATTGGCCCGGCCCCCAGCAGCGTCAACATCCGCGCCGCGACCTCAAAATCGCGGGCTTCGCTGGGCAGGCCAAGCCGTTGGTTGGCGTCGACCGTATCGAACCCCTGATCCTGCAATTGATACGCGCGCAGCTTGTTGATCAGCCCGATCCCGCGCCCTTCCTGCCGCAAGTACAGCAGCACGCCCCAGCCGCCGTGCGCCGCTTCCGCCGCCATCGCCGTCAGCGCAGTATCGAGCTGCGGGCCGCAATCGCATTTGAGGCTGGAGAACACGTCGCCGGTCAGGCATTCTGAATGGAGCCGCACCAACGGCGTGCGGTCCGATTGCTGCTGGCCGATCACCAGCGCGGCGTGTTCACGCAGATCATCGGGCGAGCGAAACGCGATAATCTGCGCGGTCTCTGCTGCTGCCACCGGCAACCGCGCGCGCGACGCGATGGTCAACCGCACCGGATCCTTGAACGCGGCCAAATCGCTGGCGCTGACCCCCTGGACCTCGCTCACGGGCGTAGGGTCAACCAGGAAGGCCGGCAGAATCCCGGCTAGCCGCGCCAGTTCCAGCGCCGCCGCCGCCGCCACCGGATCGGCCAGCGGCTGGGCCAAGAACGGGCCTTTCAGCGGATAGGCCAGGTCGAGCGCCGGATCGGCCAAGGCGCGCGCGGCGCTCAGGTCAAACGGTTCGGCCCCGCGCAACAAGACCGGCGCCTCAGGCGCGGCCGCCTCGCGCTGATTGGCCAGTTTGAGCGTTGCGGCGCGCGCGCCGGAGATCAACATCTGCGGTGCGGTAACCCCCGCGCCATACCCGGTTTCGGCGGGCAGAAGTGTCAGGCCATCAACTGCGATCGTCCAGCCGTGGCGCAGCGCGTCGATAGCCAGCGCGACTCGCCGCGCTGGGCCTGTCATCGGGCAGACCCGGTCACAAATCGAACTCGGTGATCAGCGGCACGTGGTCCGAGCATTGTTCCCAGGCCCGCGTTTCCTCGATCACGCGGTGGCCAGTGGACTGCGCCGCCAGCTCAGGCGAAGCCCACATATGATCGAGCCGCCGCCCGCGATCCTTGGCTTGCCAATAGGTCCGGTACGACCACCACGAATAATTGCGCTGCGGCGCGGGGATATGTTTGCGCCCCAGATCGACCCAGCCATGCGCATCGCTGAGGCGTGCCAGAGTCTCAACCTCAAGCGGCGTGTGGCTGACCACTTTGAGCAGCGCCTTGTGATCGTAAACATCACATTCGAGCGGGGCGACGTTGAAATCACCGAGCAGCAAGGTCGGCCGGTCCAGCGCTTCGGCCCAGCGCGTCATCCGGTCGAAAAAGTCGAGCTTCTGGCCAAATTTGGCGTTGACCGTGCGGTCCGCCACATCGCCGCCAGCAGGGATATAGACGTTCTCCAGCACCAAGCCGCTGTCCAGCAGCTCAACCCCGACATGCCGGGCCTCGCCGTTGGCCTGCCAATCATGGCGCGAAAATTCACGCAACGGGATCCGGCTGACGGTCGCCACCCCGTGATAGCCCTTCTGCCCGTGAACCGCGCGGTACGTGTAGCCAAGGTCTTCAAAGGCCTGATGCGGGAACAGCTCCTCGACCGTTTTGATCTCTTGCAGGCACAATACATCGGGCGCCTGCTCGGTTAAAAACCGCGCGACTTGATCAATCCGCAAGCGGACCGAATTGATGTTCCAGGTGGCAATTGAAATCATGCCCAGCGCTGTAGGTGGCGCGGGCGCAGGCGGCAAGAGTAGTGCCACTGTCAAGCACCAAGCCCCCGCCCCACTCCCCTGAAGGGGAGGGGGGCAAAAGGCAGGTCGCGCGGCGTGGGACGGGATGGCTTCAAGCCGGAGCGAGAATGCTGCCGGACGAGAACCGGAGCGGAGCGGCCATCAAGGCCGTGAGCACCGGAAGCGCAGTCGGTGCCGTTCGTAGCCCGGCTTCAAGTCATCGCGTCCACGCCGCAAAAAACCCTCGGTCCGGGGGCATTGGACCGAGGGTTCCTTTGTGCGTTCGTCACGCTCGACAGAGCAGCCTGTTAGGAGGTTGGGGCAACAGGGGGGAAACCCGCCTCAAGCCGCGCTGTCGAAGACTGTTTTAGGGCCATTTGCCTTGCGGGGCCATGAACAATCGCGTCAGGCTTGTCGCAAATTGTCGCATCTGCGGCACGGTCCGCGATCAGTTGCCTTTCGCTATCGGCGAACCGCACCGCGCGGATCGTTGAAGCGGAAAGTGTTGTCCGAAACTGCCATCCCGTACTGCTGATTCGTCAAGGTGACGATCGTGCGGGTGTTCTGCGCATCAAGCGTTGCCCAGCTTGAAAGCTCAAGCCCGCCCGGTGCGCCGGCCTTGCGGATAAACACCATCGTGATCACGCCGTATTCCGGATGTTTCTTGTCGCGCACTTCAATGCTGACCAGGTTGCCGTTGCTGGAACTGACCAGTTTGCCGTATTGCATAACGTCGCGATTGGGATCGAGCAGCGCCCCCAGCGGGCTGTTCTTGATGGGCCAGCGCTGCACTTGCCGCACTTGATAATCGACAAAAGTCAGCGCGCTGCCGTCCGAGACAACCAGCATCGGCACGGATTTTTCGTACTGAAAGCGAATCCGCCCCGGACGCCTGAGCGTAAGCACGCCTTTGACCCGGTTGCCGCGCGGATCGGCCTGGATGAAATCGGCGCGCATTGTGCTGATCGCGCGCAAGGCGGTGATCGCACTGGTTAGATCGGCGGTTTGCGTCTGCGCGGTGACGGCGCTGGGGACGACCAGCGCAGCAGGGACTGACAGGCCAAGTGCGGCCGTAGCAGCGGCACTTAGCAACGAGCGTGGGGTAAGCTTAGGGTTCATGCCGCCGCTGCTAGCGGCCTCGGCTTGAACTCGCAATGAACCTTGGGTTTTGGGAAGGTGCAGGAAGCCCGGCAGGGCTTCCCAATTGGCACCTTACTTGATCTTGGCTTCCTTGAACTCGACGTGCTTGCGCACCACCGGGTCATATTTGCGGAAGGTCATCTTCTCGGT
>JANMBA010000409.1:0-4412 GCA_031360105.1 Novosphingobium sp. | reverse complement strand
AAGGTGTTGGCGCGGCGCGGATACCTTGTCGCGACCGAGGCCGACTTCAGGGTCGATGTGGGTCTTGCCAAACGCGCCGTCGAGGTTGGTTTCCGCGGCGAGCCTGCCACTGCAGGCCGTAGTGTAGGCGTCGAAGCTTTGCCCGAGGATCGCCGCATCGATCTCTGCCGCGAGCACATTTTCAGACTGTCAGTCGCGATTGTCGATCGCCGTAGCGGGGTGATTGTTTACCGCGGCGCAGCCGAAGACGTCCACTGCGGCGAGCCGGGTGCGGACAACCTACTGGCCTTGGCCAACGTGGCGCTGCACTCCTTGCAATGAATTAGCCTGGCTTGCTCGGTAACGTCAGACAGAAGGTCGTGCCAGCGGCGCTCGACGTGCAGCTTATCGACCCTTCGAGCAGATCGATCGCCTTTTTGACGAAGGCGAGGCCAAGCCCAGCGCTCAGGCCCATCGACCGGTCGATGGGGCCGAATCGCTTGAACAGTTCGGCCATGCGTTCGGGCGGAATCCCGGGCCCATGATCGGCGATGGTGCAAATCACGGTGCCGGGTGCTTCGCCCGTCGTTTGATCGACAGCGATCCGGCAGGTAACAACGCCGCCATCCGGGCTGTATTTTACGGCATTGTCGATCAGATTGCCCAATGCCCGCAACAGCAATGCGTAGTCGGATTCGAGGGTGGGAAGATCGTCTGGCGCATCGAGAGTTACTGTGACGCGCTTGCTCGCGGCACGATCATACACCCCGTCGATAGCTTCTTCGAACAGTCCGCGGGGATCGACTGGCCCCGGCATGGGCGCGAGCGCAGACAGCCGCGCTAACTGAACGAAGTCGTCGGCTAGCTTGAGTGATTTTGCCGCATAGCGGCGAATTCGTTCGACTGGCAGCGGGCTGTCCGGGTGCGCATTGGCGGACTCGAGTACCGTCAGAATGCCGGCTTGCGGGGCGCGCATGTCGTGTGACAGGAATTCGAGCAATTCGTCGCGCTCGCGCTCGGCATTGCGGCGCTCGGTGATGTCCGCGAGGCGCAGGATCGAACCGGCATTGTCGGCTCCGAATGGGGCCATTTTGACCAGTACGGTGCGGCCGTCTTCGAGCGTCAGTTCGTCAGACGCGCAGACTGGGCGAGGCGAGATGCGATGAAGCAGGACATCGACGGGCAGGCCCTCCGCGTCGCTCCCGAAGATTGCTTTAGCGTGGTGGTTCGCAACCACCACACGGCCCTGGTCATCGATCACACTCAACGCATCGGGCGCGCCGTCGATCACGCTGCGCAGGAAGCTGCGGCGATCACGCAGTTCGCCGATCGTCCCGCGCAAACGTGCTGCGGCCCGGGCGATTGCATCGAGGCCCTTGCCGCCCGAACCAGCGGCGGAATTGTCACCCGGCCAGTCGCTTAGCTCGTCGTGCAACAATACGGCTTCTTGTTCGACGAAGCTGTTGAGCGCACTCAGCCGTCGCCAGCTCCATAGCGGAAAGGCGACCAGCAGCGCGATCAGCAGCGGCACCGGTGTGACCCAGACCCTTAACACTGCCAGCGTGAGCGCGGCGGCGAGTAGCGCGGCTATGGCAATTACGCCGGTGATTGCCAGCCCGAGATTGGGCGTGACCCGCCAATAGCCGAGCATCACCAGCAGAAGCAACACTACCGCGAGTATAGCCGCGCCGGAGGGCCCGACATCGCGCACCCAGGCGTGCCCGAGAATTGCGTTCAGGATATTCGCCTGAACCTCGACTCCCGGCATGACGCTTCCGGCAGGCCCGGATACCGGAAGCAGATCGCCCAAGCCCTGCGCAGTGGCACCGACGAGAACGATCTTGCCCTTGAGCAGCGATGTCGGAACCTCACCGCGCAGGATCTGGTCCACCGGGATCGCCGGGATTGATCCGGTCTGGGCCAATGGTATCACCAGCTGTTCGGGAAGCTCCATTCCGGGCTGCGACACGTTTCGCGCGAGCGCCTGCATCAGGTGCGGCATCAACTGTGGTCGCGCGGCACTTTGCATCCGCGCGCGGCGGACCTGCCCATCGCTGTCGAACAACACATTGACATGGCCGATGCTGCGCGCTGCCGCCGCGAGTTCGGGAAGCGGCATTTGCAAGTCGAAGGCCTTGCCGTTGGTGCCAGGAAACTGGGCATAGGCGGGCAAGGCAACCCGGCGCGACCGCGCCAGCGCTGCCGCCAGAGCGGCGTCGTCTGCGCTGGCGCCAGGTTCGGTGAACAGCACGTCGTAACCAACAGCAGTCACTTGGGCCTCGGTCAGGCGGTCGATGATGTCCGCATGGACCTGCCGCGACCACGGCCATCGACCGATCGAAGCGAGGCTTTGCTCGTCAATCTGTGCGATCAGGATGCGCGGATCGCTCGGTCGCTCGTCCCAGGCCAGCTCCTGATCGAATAACCAGTTGCTAAGCTGCTGTCCGCCAGGAGCGAACGCAACGCCGACTGCCGCCGTGGCCGCCAGGACGAGAATGATAAGCCACTCAAGGGCAAGGCGCAGGCGGGGCAAGTCTTTGCTATCTCTCGACGGTGAAGCTCTCTGGCTCGGTCCAGTATTGTTGGACCTTCCCGTCGATAGTGCGCAGCTCGCCTACGCGCCACGTATATCTCCCTGCCGAAAGGCCCTGCACCGTCATCGAGTTGCCGCTCAGCCCGGGCTCGTCGATGATCGGCAGCGCAGGATCGGCGGCAGACACCACCTGCAAGTGGAACACCGGACGGTCCCCGCCGCCAAGGTCCCATTCGAGCTGCCACCTGCGTCCATCCCCCGGCAGCTTGTGCGCCGCCAGTGCTTCGAGTTTGCGCTCGAACGGCAGGGTTTGCGGCAAGCCCTCGAGCCCACTGGGGGCGATCGCAGTCGCGCGCGCGAAGTAGCGACCAGGCGGAAGTGAGCCGATGTTGACCAGCGGTGTCGGCGATCGCCCCGCTGTCACGATATCGACAAACCCCCGATCTCTGGCAATCTGGACATGATATCCAATTGCTATCGGGTTCGCTCGCAACGCGAACGCGACCTCGCGGCCACGCTGTACCCGCCCCGGTTCGACGAATTCGGGCGGTGGCAGCAAGGCTTCGCGCTGCAATCGGCCATCGGCCGATCCAGCTGCACCGAAGCCGGTGGCGAGCGAAGTCTGCGCGGCGCCCGCATTGAGATTGACCGCGACATGGCCTTCGACGACCTCGGTAAGAGTCGGCGAACCTGCACCATCGTAACCGATCCGGAATACTGTACCCCGCACAGCCGAAACCGCCACCGGGGTGCGCATCCGAAACCGGCTGCGACTATCGGGCAACCGGGTCGCGGTGATTTCGGAGCGTCCGCGCTCGACCATGAAATCAAGGTCCGCTCCTCCAGACAGCAAGTAAGTCCGCATCCGGGCGATCCGCAGTCGCGAGTTGGAAGGGATCGCGATCTTCGAGCCATTGGCCAATTGCATCGTCAAATAGCCGTCGGCAGCGGTTTCAATGACGGCCCCTTCGCTCAGCCGGGTCTGCAAGGACACCGCCTCACTGCGCGCATCGCGCGTCACGCTGGCACGGCCTTTGAACGCGATGATCCGCGCCTCGAGACGCGAATAGCGCAACACGCTGATGGGGATGACGATGGTCGCCCCGACCCGCAGGCTATCGGGGTTCTCAAGTGAATTGAGACGCTGTACCTGCTTGTAGGACTCTGGCGAAACGAAGAATTTCCGCCCCAACGCGATCAGCGAATCCCCTGGGCGGACGCGGTAGGCAATTTCATCCTTGGTAGCTGACAAAGCCTGGGCACTGACTGGAGCATTCAGCTGGCCTAGCGAGCACGCCAGCAAGAGCAGCAGACTAATCCGTTTCAGCAATTGCGCCATCATATGTATCCAGTCGGTAGCCGTAGCCGGAAAGGGTTTGCAGGCGATAGCCGTTCTCGGGACGCAGACATAGTTTGGAGCGAATCTTCGAAGCGTGCATGTCGAGCGTACGCGTTGAAAGATCGACGGTGTTGTTCCAGAGCCGCTGCAAGATGTAGCCACGCGAAAGCGGGCGCTGGAGATTGTCGAAGAACAGCAGTGCCAATGCGAATTCCTTGGGTGTCAGGCGCACCGTGTCGCCTTTGAACGACACCGAGTTATCGAGCCGGTCGAACGCATAGATTCCGCGCCGGTCGTACCGGCCTGCGTTCTGCTCCACGCCTGCCCGGCGCAGGGCGGCGGCTACTCTAGCGCGGATAACCTCGCCACTGGCGGGTTTGGAGATGAAATCGTCGGCACCGGCATCAAGCGCGTGGGCAATGTCACCATCCTCGTTGCGGCTCGTCAGAACGATGATCCGCGGTACGTCGGTCAGGTTCTGCCGCGTCCATTCTATCACTTCGATCGCAGTCATGGCCGGCATGCTCAACGTATCTTCAGGGTCGCCAGCGCGACCAGCAC
>JANMBA010000297.1:0-2794 GCA_031360105.1 Novosphingobium sp. | reverse complement strand
CAATCAGGCGCTGATCGATGCCGCGCCCGCCGCGCAAGTGGTGATGCCACCGGTGCCGCCGCTTACGCTTACGCCAGCTGAGCCATGGCCAGAGCGGCGCCCGGTACCCGAAGTGATCGCCGAACCCGCGCCAATGCCCGGCCTTGACCAAGCCGCCTCACCCGATCAGACCGCCGCTGAAGAGCAGCGGCCGGATTCGGTCAGCGCGCCGGACGTTGCGCCAGAGCCAGCACCTGAACTCACGCTTGAACCGGTGCCAGCGCCCATTGCAGGAACGCCAGAAACTTCGCCAACAGGCGATGATCTGGCAAAAATCAAAGGCCTCGGCCCCAAACTCCAAACCCTGCTGCCCACACTGGGCCTGAGCACCTACGACCAAATCGCCGCTTTGACCGAGGCCGACTTGGTCGCGCTCGACCCGAAACTGGGGCCGTTCGCCGGAAGGCCGGCCCGCGACGGCTGGGTCGAACAGGCGAAGTACCTCGCGGCAGGCGACGTTGCCGGGTTCGAGGCGCGCTTCGGAAAGGTTTAAGCGCGAAACAGGGCGACACTTGGCTGGTATGGCCCGGCCAGGCATGATCGACAATTTGAAAGTACCGCCGCTGCGTAGCAAATTGCGATGGTGTAGGAAAATGCCGGCATGCACCGTGTCACTTGCGCATGTCTTTCGCACCAGCCTTGCCCCACCAGGACTTGCCATCCTTGTCAGACGACCAATCGGATTCGAGGTCCCAAGGGCGACCAGCGAAGCGGTCGCCATCGAGGGTTGCGGCAAGATGCTGCTTCCTTTGGTGCCGCAGGCGGCGCGCAGCGGCCTGTTTCCAGATGTGATCGGACTCGGCAGACGTGTTGCCAAAAATCGGCGTCTTGCGGCGGGAACGGGACATGACCAAGCACCTTGCGAAGCGCCGCAAGAGCCCAGTCGGATCGGGATTGACCGAAGGCTTGCGCGCTAATGCCGCAAGCGGTTGGTGTGGCGGGGCATGGTCATGCTGCGTGCACCGCATAGATCGCCGGGCGGTAGCGCGGCTCGGGGATGGGCAAGCTGTTTGCGCGGGCGGTTTCGAGCCAGCCTTCGATAGCTACCCGCGCTTCGGCGACGGCCTCTTCTGGCGTATCGCCAAATGCTGCGCACGACTTGAGATCAGGCACATCTACGACCCAGCTATCGTCGCGCTGCGACCAGAATACGTTGAGGTGGTAGCGCTGTTCCATCATTCTGCCATCGTTAGTCCGAACTCTTCCACCATATCGACAAATTGATCGATTTGATAGGGCTTTGCCATATTGCCTTTAGGCTGGATGCTGAGCGGGCGAGTTGCGAGCGCGTGCTTATACTGATGATGGCTGCCGTTGATGCGATCAAGGACGAAGCCAAACGCCTCCAAGATACGCTGGAAATCGCGGAACCTCATCGAGGTGCGCGATGCGAGGAGGCGGGTGTAGAGTTTGGCGGGTCTGATCATTGCTTTAGCTCATCCAGCTTACGCCAAGTAGGATCCCCTGGCATTTGCACATGCCAAAATCGCCATCCATTCACGTTTGTATTTGAGATCGCGCTAGCTGCATCCGAAGGGCTTCTGCGTGCTTTGCCGTCAGCGCCAACCCACTGGCCTTGCATAATTTCGGCAGTGTAGGTCTGCCCTTTGTATGTTGCGCGAAACTTTGTGCCTTCGGGAAAATGGATGTTTCCGTACCAGACCCCTTCCATGTATTTTGCGAGCAAACCACCCGAGCCTTCTTTGGGAGCAAGCGCGTTCTTGGAGGCACTTGAACCAAAGAGGCCACGACGCTGACCCTGAGTCCCAGCGTTCGCCAAGGCATTGACGCTACCAACGACAGCATTTGGGATATGGCCATCCAACAGAGCGCTCAGTGCATTTGCATGCGGGAGGTCCAAAAGTCGGCGGATCACCGCGTTGTAGGAATCTGATTCGCTCATTCGAAGACCGGTGAGCGCTTTAAAAACCTCGAAATCAATGTCGATCTGCACCATCGAATCTCCATCTATGCGGAGAAACTATCATAGATAAAATTAGATAACAAGAGTTACCGCCCGTTAAGCCCCCAACACCCGCACCCCAGCCCAAACCCCTTTCGCCTTTGCCGCAAACCGCGCATCGCAAGTTACCAAGTCACACCCCAGTTCCATCGCCAGCGCGAGGTAGAGGCAGTCCTTGAGCGGGTGGCCGATTTTGATCGCGAGATTCGCCGCCGCGCGGATGGCTTCCGGTGTTGCCACGATCAATCGCACTGTAGTGCTGGCGATCAGGTCTTCGAGTACCTCTAGCGCCTGACGCATCGCATCGCCGAGCTGCTTGTCTAAGTTCGCTTCACGCACCAGTGTGCTGGCGACCTCGATGTGGAAATGGGCCGGGGCGAGCATCTCTTCGGCGCTAGCAAGTAGCGTTGCCGCCTCGGCAGAAAGCGGCTCATCCAGAAACCACTTCACCCCAAGGCTGGCATCGACGACAATCATTCGTCGCGGATCGCGCGAACCATCGATACGGCGTCTTCACCGGGACGGGGTTTGATCGCGTGGCGTTTGCGAAACTCGAGCACGGCGTTTACCGACTGCTCGCGGGTGCGCTTGGGCGGTTCGAGGCCGGCAATCATTGTCCGCATATGCGCCGCCGCAGAACGGTTGTTGGCTTTGGCAATGCGGCGCAAATTCTCGTAGTCGGCATCGTCGATGTCACGAATGGTCATGGTTGCCATGGCTAACTCCTTGCAAGCATAATGTAGCACAATTGCTTGCAAAATGCAAGTGCTACCGCCGCCACTTCGTCTTCCC
>JANMBA010000296.1:0-3613 GCA_031360105.1 Novosphingobium sp. | reverse complement strand
CGACGCGGCCGCTCGAGCAGTGTTCCGTGACAAAAAGAACCAGCGCCAGCGGTTGTGTGGTGCATTCGCTGACACGCACCGTTCCGGATCGACGGTCAAATCTAATTCCGGGGGCTTTCTGCTCCAGTCACGCGATAACGGTGCCCTCGGCGAACTGCAGGTCGTGACGAAGCGCCACCCGACACCGCAAGAGCTGGCCGATTGCCGGTTCGCCTGGACGGTTGCGAAGCACGTCATATCGAACGCGTTTGTTTATGCCTAGGACGGGGTGACCGCCGGGATTGGTGCTGGGCAAATGAACCGCCGTGACAGCTCTAGAATAGCAGCCATGAAAGCTGCCGAGGCGGCTGAAAAGTTCGGCTGGGCCAGCCCCCGCACGTTCGGCAGCGCGGTCGCATCGGACGCCTTCTTCCCGTTCGCTGACGGACTGCTCGCCGCGGCAGAAGCTGGCGCGACTGCGGTGATTCAGCCCGGCGGATCGATTCGCGATGACGAGGTGATCGCGGCGGCTGATGCTGCCGGATTGGCGATGGTGTTCACTGGAATGCGGCACTTCCGGCACTAAGCTGGCGCAGTTCACCCCGCAATTCGATCGCTTCGCCGCCGCGCAGCCCGGTTTTGTGCGTTGTTCACTTGGCGGTAAGACATTTTTCCGCAGGAGGATGCTCACGCGATTCTTTGCTGGATTGAGTATTTTCCATGGGCCTGTTCAAAGCTGATCTTTACCGCGCGCTTGGTTTGGGCTTCGTGCTGGGCTGCGCCGGGCTGATTGCCGTGCTGGGCTCGCCGTTCAGCCACAAGAGCTTGGCCGAGCAAGTGATCCCGGCGGCGACTGCGGCGGCGGCGGCAAGCACAGCGCCCGCTCTGCCCGACCAGACGCTGATGGCACCCGCTAAGGCTGCTGCGCGCTAACATTTGCGGGCGAGCCGCACAGCGCCTATATCGGGCGCATGGCCAGTCATCACCACCATAGCGAACCCATCGGCGAAAGCCTGGTTGAAGCCGCCCAGCATGCGCTGACCCAGGCCAGTGAGCAATGGACCGTGATGCGCGCCGAAGTGTTCGGTGCGCTCGCCGCACAGGACCGTCCGGTGTCGGCTTACGATATCGCCGAACATGTCTCGAACGCGCGCGGCAAGCGCGTCGCCGCCAATTCGGTGTACCGGATTCTTGACCTGTTCGTGGCAACTAACCTCGCCCGGCGCGTCGAAAGCGCCAACGCCTACATCGCCAACCCGCACCCGGGCTGCCGCCACGACTGCATCTTCCTGATCTGCGACACCTGCGGCCGCACCGTCCACATCGACGATGACAAGTTGACCGGCGCACTGGTCGATGCGGCGCATAAGGCGGGCTTTGCCGATATCCGTCCGGTGGTCGAGCTGCGCGGTGTCTGCGCGGATTGCAGCTAGTCGCCGAACTGCGTCAGGCTCAGCACGTTTCCGTCAGGATCGGTGAACCAAGCCAGCTTGGCCCCGCCATCGGGTGAGGCCCAGATGCCGTCAGCGTCCTGCCCCATCCCATCATACGATTTGAATGTCACGCCCTTGGCCTTCAGCGCCGCCATCACGCTGCGCAGATCGGCGACATGCCAGCCGAGCACCGTGTGCCCGCTGCCTTTATGCCCCATCACCTGCGTCAGCCGCAGCGGGGTACGATTGCCCAGATCGAAGGTGACCGCGTGGTCGTCTTCGCCGAGCAGACGCAGGCCGAGCACCTGCGCATAAAATGGCTTGGATTTCGCGCGGTTGGTGGTCAGCACAAACGCCAACGGCGCGGCAGTGGCAGGAAGAGACATCGCGGGTGCTCCAGTGACGTGACGCGTCGCCTTAGCTTCAAACGAGCGCTTTGCCCATCACTGCGCCGGGCACCGCAATGCCCTCGTCCGACATCCGTGCGACTCGCGCGATCACATGATAGCCGCATGCAGTGTAGAGGGGTTCGCCCGCCGCGGTGGCCATCAGTTCGAGCCGCTGGAAGGCAGCGTCGCGCGCCGCCGCCTCGCACAGTGTCAGGATCAGCCGCCCGATTCCGCGCCGGACCTGCGCCGGATCGGTGTACATCGCGCGAATCCGGGCGGGCTCGGTAGCCGGATCGAGCAAGCGGTCATCGCGCAGCTGGGCCGAATGATTGCCGCCGTACAGCGTCGCGCGCTTGCTCCAGCCGCCGCAGCCGACCAGCGCATCGCCGTCCATAATTGCAAAGTAGGTGCCATCGGCGATCAGCTGGGTGTCGAGCCCCATGCTCAGCCGGCTGGCCGCGATTTGCGCCGGGCTCAGGAACGGGCGCTGCAGTTCGGCAATCGCGCGGTCCATCAGCGCGGCAATTGCGGGCGTATCAGCGGCGGTTGCGAGGCGGTTCGTCAGTTCCATTGCGCCGCTGTTCGCGTTCGCGCTGGCCAAGTCAACCTGCACCAGGCCGGCACACGCTCTCCATTCGACAGGCCCGCCCGAGCGGTGTAAGGCGCTCGCGATGAATGCTAATCCGGCAACCCCGCTGCTTGATCTGGTCGCCACCCCGACCGAGCTGCGCCATTTGCGAGCCGATCAGCTGCGCCAGCTGGCCGACGAATTGCGCAACGAGATGATCAGCGCAGTCGGCCAGACCGGCGGGCATCTGGGCTCCGGGCTGGGCGTGGTCGAGCTGACCGTGGCGATCCATTATGTGTTCAATACGCCTGAAGACCGGCTGATCTGGGATGTCGGCCACCAGGCCTATCCGCATAAAATCCTGACCGGACGGCGCGACCGGATCCGCACCTTGCGCCAAGGCGGCGGCCTCTCGGGCTTTACCAAGCGCAGCGAGAGCGAATACGACGCCTTCGGGACCGCGCACAGTTCTACTTCGATCTCTGCCGCCCTGGGCTTTGCCGTGGCCAACAAGCTGGCGGGCCGGTCGGGCAAAGGGATCGCAGTGATCGGCGACGGCGCGATGAGCGCAGGCATGGCTTATGAGGCGATGAACAATTCAGCCGTTGCCGGCAACCGGCTGGTGGTGATTCTTAACGATAACGATATGTCGATTGCGCCGCCGGTGGGCGGGCTGTCGGCCTATCTGGCGCGGCTAGTGTCATCGCGGCCGTTCCTGCGGGTGCGCGAACTGGCCAAGCGGCTGTCGCGCAAATTGCCCGAGCCGCTGCACCGCGCGGCCAAGAAAACCGACGAATTCGCGCGCGGGATGGCAATGGGCGGAACCCTGTTCGAGGAATTGGGGTTTTATTACGTCGGCCCCGTCGATGGGCACAACCTCGACCAGCTGATCCCGATCCTGGAAAATGTCCGCGATGCCGCCGAAGGGCCGTGCCTGGTCCATGTGGTCACGCAAAAGGGCAAGGGCTATGCCCCCGCCGAGGCTGCTGCCGACAAGCTTCACGGGGTGCAGAAATTCGACGTGATCACCGGTCAGCAGGCCAAGAGCGCCGCCGGGCCGCCCAGCTACACCGGGGTGTTTGCCGGGGCACTGCTGGCCGAGGCGGAGCGCGATCCGGCCATCGTGGCGATCACCGCCGCGATGCCGTCGGGCACCGGGCTCGACCAGTTTCAAGCGGCCTATCCCGAGCGGTTTTTCGATGTCGGGATCGCCGAACAGCACGCGGTGACATTCGCCGCCGGGC
>JANMBA010000236.1:0-4301 GCA_031360105.1 Novosphingobium sp. | reverse complement strand
GGCAGCGGGAGCGGCATCGCGGGTTCGGGGACCACTTGGTCACCCCCGCCATGCGCGGAATCGGGCAGCGGCTTGCCGGTCAGGCTCGGCCCGTGCTCGGGCAGCATCGGCTCGCCCTTGACGAGCGGGCCGAGCACCCGGTCGAGCCCGAAGAAGAACGGCTGGCGCAGCGCAAAGCCGGTCGCGATATCCTCGCCGTTGACCGGGAACAGCCGGGCCAGCTTGACTTCGCCGGGATGCTGCGCGGCAAAGCGGTTAAGCCCGCTGGCATAGGCATCGAGCATGGCGCGCACATCGACTGGCAGTTCGCCGTAATGGTTATGCGCGGTGGCCCGCGCGCCCAGCCAATGATAGGCAAAGTCCACCCCGGCGCCGTCCTGTCCGGCAATCGCGCCATAGCGCCCACGGGTCATCGCGACCACGTCTTGCAGGGTCGAGAAATCATCTTCGGCATGGGCGTAAGCCACCCCGAAGGCGACATCGGGATCGGTCTTGCCGTGGATATGCGGCACGCCGAATTCATCGCGGGTAATATCGGCGGTGTACTTATGCGCGGGCGGCGGCGGACCGGGCTGCTCGGCGAAGAATGGTTCCCACGTCATCAAGCCGACCAGCGCAATCAACGCAACGACGAGCAGGCTCCAGCTCGCCCGGAATAAAAACTTGCGCATGCCTTGGCCCACTCCTCAAAAAAACGATCTTAGTCACCGCTGTGGCGCCTGGGAAAGCTACAGGTTTGGTGCCGCCGGAGCGGGTACCGGGGCCAATTCGGCTGGACCTTGGAATGGCGCGGGGCTGGGCGCAGTGCCCGGCATAACCCGGCGGACGATGTGCGGGGTGACCACGATATACAGCTCGGTTCGCGAATTGGTTTTGCGGTCGGTCCGGAAGGCTTGGCCGAGCAGCGGAATGTCACCCAGGATCGGCACTTTGGTCCGCGAGGTCAGCACCGAATCCTGCGTCAATCCGCCGATCACGAAACTGTCGCCATCGCGCACCGTCGCCGATGTCTCGGCCTCGCGCTGGCTGATCGTGGGATAGCCTTGCGAATAGCCCGAGACGCTGGAAACGACGCAGAATACGTGGCTGGTAACAAATCCGTCCGAGCTGACGCGCGGGGCGATCTGCAAGGTTACGCCCACGTTCACATACTGCACCTGCTGCGACACCCCGTTGACCCCCGACAGCGTAATCGCGGTCAGGATCGGCAAGGCATCGCCGGTGATGATCTTGGCGGTCGAGCCGCTCTGCGCGGCGATCCGGGGTTTGGACACGATCTTGCCTTCGCCCTTCTGGACTTGCGCATAGACTGCCGCTTGCAGCGAAACACTGCCCAGCCGCCCGTTGACCGGGATCCCGGGGGGAATGTACTGGCCGGTTTGCAGCGTCGCCACGGCGATCTGGCCATTGGCATTGGTGAAATCGATCCCGACTGCTTTGGCCCCGGTCTCGGTCAGTTCGACCAGCTCGGTTTCCAAAATAACACTGTCCACCGGCACATCGATCAGCGCGATCTGCGCCTTGATCCGGGCGATCCGCTGGGGTGAACCCTTGATCCAGATCGCGTTAAGCCGCCGGTCGATCGAGATTGCGCTATCGACCGATTGGCCCAGCGGCTCGTTGTTGTTCTGACCCTGATAATTGTTCGGCCCCGGATTATAAGCGCTGCCGGTCAGGCTGTTGGAGCCGAACGAAGGCTCGCGCGGGATGAAGGTATCGTTCGATTTGACCGTCAGCCCATCGGTCAAGATGCCGACCACCTCGCTGACATCGGCATATTTGAGCATGACCAGCTCGTAACCATCCTCGCCCGGTGGGGGGACATAGGCGACCGGTACCGGGCCGCTGGCCAGCGCGGTTTCTGTGCGGGTCTGCGCGGCCTTGACGCCCGAGGTGACGGTAATCTCGATGGTCGTATCGCTGACTATGATGGCCTTGGCGGTCGCTGGCAGACTGGTCCCGAACCGCAGGATCAGGATCGATTCGACTTGATCGAAAGTGATCGAACGGACCAATCCGGCCAGGCCCCGCGGGGTTACTGCCCCAGCGCCGCGGCTGGTCAGCGCCAACCCGATTGCGGGCCGCGCGGGATCATCGCCAACTTTGCCAAAGGTGTTGCTGCGCGGCGACAGCGACAAGCGGAATTTGCTTTCGGTCGCGCTTTCGCTGACCAGCAGCACTTCGTTGAGCACCGCTGGTACTGCTTCGCGGCGCTGCTGCGCGCTGGCGGGCACACTGACGCTCAGCAACACCAGCAGGATTGCGCTGAGCGCGGCGGAGATAAGGCGGAACAAGCGGATCATTAGAGTCCGTGCGTTATATGACACCTCCGCGCGCGGCAAGCCGCGACACGGAGGTGAAAATGTTCGGCAAAGGGCTTGCCCGGCCACGCGTGCCGGGCAATTGCTTCGATCAGAACGCGGCGGCGCCGGCTGGCGTGCCGTTACCGGTTGGGCCATCATAGCCCGGGCCGGCCGTGCAGAAGTAAGTCCCGCCGCAGCTGCCGTTGCTGCCGCTGGTCACATCGTTCAGCCCGGTTGGAGCGGTCATCCAGATTTTCCGTGCAGCAGTTGGACGCGCACCCAGCGCGCCATAGATCCCGCCGATCAGCGGGGCCGAGACACTCGTTCCGCCAAACACCAGCCAGGCTGACTGCGTACCCTTGCTGCTGGGACCATAGACCGCCACGCCGGTGGCCGGATCAGCCACTGCCGAGATATCGGATTCGACCCGCGTGGTGCACAGCGTATCAGTCTGCCACGAAGGCTTGGCATAGACCGCGCTGCACCCGCTGCCCGCGCTGGTCCAGGCCAGTTCGGTCCAGCCGCGCCCGCCGCTCGAACGCTTCAGGTTGGTCCCGCCCACTGCGATC
Organism: Novosphingobium sp.; assembly: GCA_031360105.1. GTDB lineage: Bacteria > Pseudomonadota > Alphaproteobacteria > Sphingomonadales > Sphingomonadaceae > Novosphingobium. The sequence goes on along the minus strand of JANMBA010000236.1, from coordinate 1,429 downwards.
ACATCGGGCGATGAGGCCGGGAAGCTGGCGCCATAACCGCTGTCACCCGACGATGCGGTTACCGCGACGCCGGGGTGGACGTAATAAGAGTTGTACGGAGCAGAACTGGCTTCGCCGCCGCCATAGCTATTCGAGATCACCGCAGCACCAAGAGTTGCGGCGGTATTGACCGCGACCCCCAGATTCACAAACGAAGGGGTGTCCGACTGAACCAGCAGGATTTTGCAGTTCGGGCACATTGCGCTGGCCATATCGAGGTCAAGCGCCTGTTCCTGCGCCCAGCCGCTGTTATAGCGGGGCAAGGCGTTTCCGCCGCGCTGATCGACTACCTTTAAGCAGCCATTGGCGGTGGTGCAGGGGGGCAAGTTCATTTGCGTGCGATACGTTGCCAGATCGGCTTCGGCCTTGGCATAGCCATAGGCATCGACAATCGCGATGGTGGTCGTGCTGCTGCCGGTTGCGGTCAGCAGATAGGCGCTGCGCAGGTCGGCTGAACCATAACCCGACGGGACCACATTGGGCGCGGCAGCATCGGGCTTGCCCGGCATCGGATTGCCGCGCGCGTCGGTCACCACATGCGCAAAGCAGCGCGCTTCGCCGCGGCCGATGGCGCGCGCGCAGACCGCTTGGTGGAAGGTGTTGCCGCTCCGCTCGATCGCTTCCTGCGATTGCGCGTGAGCTGTGCCCACGCCGATCATAGCGGTCGCCGCAGCCAAGGCCAAGCGGCCCAGTCTTGCAAAATTCATAAATCAAACCTCCCGGATCAGCGGGAACGAGCCCCCCGCGATAGGTCGAAGACTGCGCCGATAATTACCCAGCGCAAGCGCTAAATATTCGGCTGGGCGCAACTTATGCACCGTTTAGGGATTGGAATTGATTATAACGGGTAACGTATTAAGCACCTGGCTTAAGGCTGCCATTTGCGCGGCCAGGCGGGGATTTTTGCGCGCCCTCTTGTGTGGCTAAACCGCAACACTATCTTGCGGTGTAACAGGAGGCTGATACACTCATGAACCTCGAGAAATTCACCGACCGCGCCAAGGGATTCCTGCAAAGTGCGCAGACCGTGGCGATCCGCATGAACCACCAGCGGATCACGCCCGAACATATCCTCAAGGCGCTGCTCGAAGATAATGAGGGCATGGCGGCCGGGCTGATTGCGCGCGCGGGCGGCAAAGTGGCAGTGGCGCAGGCCGCGGTCGACAAGGCGCTGGGCAAGATCGCGGCCGTTTCGGGCAGCGGGGCGCAGTCCGCGCCGGGGTTTGAGAATGACGCGGTGCGGCTGCTTGACAGCGCCGAGCAGATTTCCGCCAAGGCCGGTGACAGCTTTGTCTCGGTCCAGCGGATGCTGCAAGCGTTGGCGCTGAGCACGACCAATCCAGCGGGTCAGGCGCTGAAAGCCGCCGGGACCGACCCCAAGGCGCTCGAA